>NZ_JAPHPY010000099.1:0-7486 GCF_026241575.1 Vibrio sp. Sgm 5 | reverse complement strand
TCTATCGGATTTTTACACACTGGTGGGATCGTTCAATTGATCAGTCTATTAATTTCTTAACTGATCGGCATTAGCTCTGGTAGCCTCTTTTTTATTGCGTTGTATTTTTTGACTGCATGTTATGGCTTGAGAGATTGGCGACTAAAACCAGTATGATTACACTTGATGCATGGAATTATGACCGTTGGATGGTTGTAAGTGGTTTTATGACCACATTCATCACAGACCAATGTCCCGAGCCCGATGACTTCGCCCGCTTCATACAAGCCTTGATGCTCTAAATCATCGAACAACTCAACCCACTCAACTTTAGTTTTATCGGTAATATCCAGTAAACCTTGCCAGATTGAATCGGCAATGGTGAGATAAAAAGGCCCGCTTTTTCCTTCCTCATAGCTGTCGGAGAACTCTTTTAAATCGGCTTTTACGTAAGCTGAAATTAGTGAGAGCTCATCTTTGGTCATGTCGTTAGCGGCATCCACGACTTTGCCCGACGTTTCGAATACTTTGTTAACTTCATCCGGACTGTGCTTCAAGGTTTCCATCACATCCTCGAGCATTTCCTCATAACCTGCTTTACGTTTAGGCATAACTGACCTCCATCTTTCCACTACCAAGCGTCACTTCTAGGCGCATGGGTACAGATTGGCTATTGTTGTGATCCCTAGCTTTAGGTATTCTATGACGATCTATTTAAGTCTGTTCTAACCGAACTCACAAATTCCAAGATAACCGGATACCATCGATGCAAGAACAATACAATCCACAAGACCTTGAACAAAAAGTTCAAAAGCACTGGGATGACAACAAGACCTTTGTTGTAAGTGAAGACCCAAACAAAGAAAAATTCTACTGTCTATCCATGTTCCCATACCCAAGTGGTCGACTGCACATGGGTCACGTGCGCAACTACACCATCGGTGACGTAGTATCTCGTTTCCAACGCCTACAAGGCAAAAACGTAATGCAACCAATCGGTTGGGATGCATTCGGTCTACCTGCGGAAAACGCGGCAGTAAAAAACAACACTGCACCGGCGCCTTGGACTTACGAAAACATTGAATACATGAAGAACCAACTTAAGCTTCTTGGCTTTGGTTACGACTGGAATCGTGAATTCGCAACCTGTACGCCAGAGTACTACCGTTGGGAACAAGAGTTCTTCACTAAGCTTTACGAGAAAGGTCTGGTTTACAAGAAGACCTCTTCTGTTAACTGGTGTCCAAACGATCAAACTGTTCTTGCAAACGAACAGGTTGAAGACGGCTGTTGCTGGCGTTGTGATACTCCGGTAGAACAAAAAGAAATTCCACAGTGGTTTATTAAGATCACTGAATACGCTCAAGAGCTACTAGACGACCTAGACAAACTTGAAGGTTGGCCAGAAATGGTTAAGACCATGCAGCGTAACTGGATCGGTCGTTCTGAAGGCGTGGAACTCAAGTTTGAAGTTAACGGTCAACAAGATTTAGAAGTTTACACCACGCGTCCAGACACGCTAATGGGTGTGACTTACGTTGGTATCGCAGCAGGTCACCCTCTTGCGGCTATCGCAGCTCAGAACAACCCAGAGCTAGCGTCATTCATCGAAGAATGTAAAAACACCAAAGTAGCAGAAGCTGAGCTTGCGACAATGGAGAAAAAAGGTATGGCTACTGGCCTTACTGCTATTCACCCATTGAACGGTCGTGAAGTGCCAGTTTACGTAGCAAACTTCGTACTGATGGACTACGGCACTGGTGCAGTAATGGCGGTTCCTGCACACGACCAACGTGACTACGAATTTGCAACGAAATACGGCCTAGACATCGTTCCTGTCATCAAACCGGTTGATGGCAGCGAACTAGACGTATCTGAAGTGGCATACACCGAGAAAGGTGTACTGTTCGATTCAGGTGAATTCGACGGCCTTGAATTCCAAGCGGCGTTCGATGCAATCGCAGCGAAGCTAGAAGCAGAAGGCAAAGGCACTAAGACAGTTAACTTCCGTCTACGTGACTGGGGGGTATCTCGTCAACGTTACTGGGGTGCACCAATCCCTATGGTAACCACTGAAGACGGCGAAGTTCACCCAGTACCCGCTGACCAACTACCCGTTATTCTTCCAGAAGACGTGGTAATGGACGGCGTAACAAGCCCAATCAAAGCAGACAAAGAATGGGCGAAGACAACATTCAACGGCGAACCTGCTCTACGTGAGACAGATACGTTCGATACGTTCATGGAGTCTTCTTGGTACTACGCACGTTACTGTTCACCACAAGCTGACGACATCCTAGATCCAGAAAAAGCAAACTACTGGCTACCGGTAGACCAGTACATCGGTGGTATCGAGCACGCTTGTATGCACCTACTGTACTCTCGCTTCTTCCACAAACTGCTACGTGACGCAGGCTACGTAACGTCTGACGAACCGTTCAAGCAACTGCTGTGTCAAGGCATGGTACTGGCTGATGCGTTCTACTTCGAGAACGAAAAAGGCGGTAAAGAGTGGGTTGCCCCAACAGATGTTGCTGTTGAACGTGACGGTAAAGGTCGTATCACTTCAGCGAAAGACAATGAAGGCCGTGATGTAACGCACTCAGGCATGATCAAAATGTCTAAGTCGAAAAACAACGGTATCGACCCTCAAGAAATGGTAGACAAGTACGGTGCTGACACGGTACGTCTATTCATGATGTTTGCTTCACCAGCAGACATGACCCTTGAATGGCAAGAGTCTGGCGTAGAAGGTGCTAACCGCTTCCTGAAACGTGTTTGGAAACTGGTTCACGCTCACGCTTCAAAAGGTGCAGCTGAGTCAGTTGATGCAAGCGCACTTTCTGGCGACCAAAAAGCACTTCGTCGTGACGTTCATAAAACTATCGCGAAAGTAACGGACGATATCGCTCGTCGTCAAACATTCAACACAGCAATCGCAGCGATCATGGAACTGATGAACAAGCTTGCGAAAGCGCCTCAAGAATCTGTACAAGACCGTGCAATCCTTGATGAAGCACTTAAAGCTGTAGTTGCAATGCTTTACCCAATCACTCCGCACATCTCTTACGAACTATGGGCAGCGCTAGGTGAGGCAGACATCGACAACGCGGCATGGCCAACGTTTGATGAGAAAGCTCTGGTTGAAGACGAGAAAACTATCGTTGTGATGATCAACGGTAAACTACGTGCGAAGCTAACCGTTGCTGCTGACGCTTCAGAAGAGCAAGTTCGTGAGCTTGGTCTAAACGACGAGAACGCGAAGAAGTTCCTAGATGGTCTAACTATCCGTAAAGTGATTTACGTACCAGGTAAACTATTGAACATCGTTGCAAACTAGCCGCTCGTTACCAACGAAATGCAGCTTGCAAGAACTCAACGCCGAGCGAACTGATTCGTTCGGCATGAGTTTTCTAACAGGGTGAGTCCTCACCCTGTTTATTTACCTCAAACCATTCACGATGAGTGGTTTAAGGTAAATAACCCCTTAAATTTAGGATGAATACAATCAATGCGCTTTTTCTCTTTGATTAAACTACCAGTGGTATTGGTATTAGCGGGGCTTCTTTCTGCCTGTGGTTTTCACCTTCGTGGCGAGTATTCCGTTCCGGAAGAACTGCACACCATGTCATTCACTAGCTATGATGAATACAGTCCTTTGACTCGATATGTACGAGCTCAACTTGAACTGAATAAAGTGGACTTGGTACAGCCTTCTGCTAACACACCAAACCTACACCTAATTGAAGCAACCATTGACGAACGTACGCTGTCGCTGTATCAAAACAGTCGTGCTGCAGAAAAAGAGCTGACCTATGTAGTGCAATACCGCGTTACAATTCCTGAGTTCGGTTCAAAAGCCTTCACAACAACAGTAAACCGTAACTATCTTGATAACCCACTCACTGCCCTAGCTAAGTCAGTAGAGCGCGACGTTATCGAAGATGAAATGCGTCAGCAAGCCGCAAGCCAAATGATGCGTCAGCTAGGTCGAGTTCGTGCAGAGTACGAACAAGGTCATATTACTCCTGATGCGACAAACACTAACGACAACAAAACTGACTCTTAATCAAAATGCGAATTTATGCCGATAAGCTGGCCGACCATTTAGCAAAACACGTAAAGCAGGTTTATCTAATTTTCGGTAATGAACCCTTATTGATTCAAGAAAGCCGACAAGCGATTCAGCACACCGCGCGCCAGCACGGTTTTGAAGAAAGACATCGCTTTGCCGTGGATGCGAGTCTAGATTGGAACCAAGTTTACGACTGCTTCCAAGCATTGAGTTTGTTTTCAAGCCGTCAGTTAATTGAATTAGAGTTACCAGAAGCCGGCGCAAACGCAGCCATTAGTAAAGAGCTAGTCAGCCTATGCGAAATGCTGCATGACGATATCATGTTAGTCGTCATTGGCAGCAAACTTACCAAAGCACAAGAAAACGCAAAATGGTTTAAAGCCCTGAGTGCAAAGGGTGATTGGGTGAGTTGCTTAACGCCCGATTTACAACGCTTACCCATGTTTGTGCAAACTCGCTGCCGTGCCCTTGGTCTAAAGGCGGACCAACAATCACTGCAAGTGTTGGCACAATGGCATGAAGGTAATTTGTTTGCGCTCTCACAAAGCTTAGAGAAACTTGCTCTAATCTACCCAGATGGTGAGTTAACTGTGGTGCGATTGGAAGCAGCCTTAAGTCGCCATAACCACTTTACGACCTTCCACTGGATCGACGCTCTGTTAGCGGGTAAAGCCAATCGTGCACAACGTATACTGCGTCAATTAGAAGCGGAAGGCGTCGAAACCATCATTCTGATCCGCAGTGTACAGAAAGAGTTTAATCAACTGCTGAACATGCACCGCGACTTAACCCAAATGGGTATGATCCAGGTATTTGAAAAGCATCGTGTGTGGCAAAACAAACGCCCATTTTACAACGCAGCTTTGACACGCCTGTCAACAAGCCGCATTTGTGCGCTTTTATCTCTTTTGGCTCACGCCGAGATAAAAGCGAAAACCCAATATGAAGAATCTGTGTGGCCAACGATTCACCAGTTGAGCTTAGAAACCTGTTCACCTGATATTAAGCTGGCAATTTAGAATTCAAAGCATGATATAGTGCGCGGCCAGTTTTGATTAATATGATTCAAAACACCCACAGATTGAAAAGAAAACCGAGGAAAACCGAGTGCTTCGCGAAGAACTTAAAGACTTTTTAGCTGATAAAGCTGACGACATGAAAGCAGAAGAGATTGTAATTCTGAATGTAGAAGACAAATCTAGCGTGACAGATTACATGATCATTTGTACTGGCACCTCTAAACGTCACGTTTCATCTATTGCTGATCACGTCGCATCTGAAGTGAAGAAAGCCGGTCTAGAACCACTAGGTATGGAAGGCGAGAAAGAAGGTGAATGGGTTGTTCTCGATATGGGCGATGCCATGCTTCATGTCATGCAAGATGAACACCGTAACCTGTACCAGCTAGAAAAGCTTTGGGGTTAATCTTTTGAAAATTCAACTGATTGCTGTAGGCACTAAAATGCCCAAATGGGTCGAAGAGGGATTCCAAGAATACCGTCGTCGCTTCCCTCATGATATGCCACTTGAGTTGGTTGAGATCCCAGCAGGGAAACGTGGCAAAAATGCTGACATCGCACGTATTCTTCAAAAAGAAGGCGAAGCTATGTTGGCAGCGGTCCCAAAAGGCAACCGCATCGTGACATTGGATATCCCGGGCAAAAAGTGGGATACCCCACAACTGGCAGAACAGCTAGAAGCTTGGAAATTAGATGCTCGCGACGTTTCTATTTTAATTGGTGGCCCAGAAGGGCTTTCTCCTGCATGTAAAGCCGCCGCGGATCAAAGTTGGTCTTTGTCTGCATTGACCTTACCGCACCCACTTGTGCGTATTGTCATGGCGGAGAGTTTATACCGAGCGTGGAGCATTACTGCTAACCACCCTTATCACCGCGAATAATCGCTGCTTAGCCGTAGAGACAAGCGTTAATGATTCGTAAACGCCGCAGTCAAATCCGAGACTACCAAGCTGAAGCGCGCCTGTTTTCCAGTCGCGCTATTTTTGCTTTTTTGGGTATCGTCATTTTGATGGGGTTGCTGGTTGCTAACATGTACAACATACAGGTTAACCAGTTCCAAGATTACCAAACTCGCTCTAACGACAACCGCATCAAAGTCGTTCCAATCGCACCAAACCGTGGTCTTATTTACGACCGCAACGGTATTCTGCTCGCTGAAAACCGCCCTGTCTTCAACTTGGAGCTTACTCCAGAAAAAATCAAAGACATTGACGGCACCATCAAAGAGCTACAAACCATTCTTGAAATCACGCCAGAGCAAATTGAACGTTTCCAGCGTGAACGTAAACGTACGCGTCGCTTTAAATCCGTACCACTACTTACTCAGTTAGATGAAAACCAAGTTGCTGTTTTCTCAGTAAACCAATACCGCTTTCCGGGTGTTGAAATCAGCGCAACATTGAAGCGTTACTACCCATTTAGTGAAGTACTGACCCACGTTATTGGCTACGTATCACGCATCAACGATCGTGACATGCAACGCCTAGTTCGTGAAGAAAAAGACGCGAACTACCAAGCCACTCGTGATATCGGCAAACTAGGTATTGAAAAATACTACGAAGATTTATTGCACGGTACCGCGGGTTACCAAGAAGTCGAAGTCAACAGCCGTGGCCGAGTAATTCGTACCTTAAAGTACGTCCCGCCGATTCCGGGTCAAGACATCGTGTTAAACCTCGACATCAACTTACAACTATACGTTCACCAATTATTAGATGGGCGTCGCGGTAGTGCGGTGGTTTTGGATCCTAAAGACAATGGCGTGCTCGCGATGGTTTCAAGCCCAAGCTACGATCCAAACTCGTTTGTCCATGGTATCTCAGGTAAAGCTTACCGAGCCCTCTTGAACGACAAAAACCGCCCTCTTGTAAACCGAACTACGCTAGGTATTTACCCCCCAGCTTCCACCATTAAGCCATTTATGGCCGTTGCAGCTTTGGAAGAGGGTGTGGTAACACCAAAAACAACGCGTAATGACCCTGGCTACTGGCGCATTCCAAACTCCGATACTCGCCCATTCCGTGACTGGCTGCGTTGGGGTCATGGCCGCGTAGATATCATCAAGTCAATAGAAGAATCCGTTGATACTTTCTTCTATCAAGTCGCTTATGACATGGGTATCGACCGTATATCAAATTGGATGATGATGTTTGGTTTTGGTGACTATACCGGCATCGATATTTACGAAGAAAGCAAAGCAAACATGCCAACGCGTGAATGGAAAATGGCTCGCCATAAAACCCCTTGGTACAAAGGCGATACGATTCCTGTTGGTATCGGGCAAGGTTACTGGACAGCAACACCAATGCAAATTGCCAAAGCAACATCGGTATTGGTCAACGAAGGCGCCGTAGCCGCGCCACATTTGCTCAAAGCGACAATTGATAATGGCGGTGATTTTGAAGAGCAAAAG
>NZ_JAPHPY010000098.1:0-7804 GCF_026241575.1 Vibrio sp. Sgm 5 | reverse complement strand
TTCGTTTCTTTCGAAGCGTTGCCGTGTCAGCGAGGTGGCATTATAGAGATTGCGATCACATTGGCAAGCCCTTTTTCACCTTTTTTTTGACTTTTTTACCGTTCGGATAAATTTGCGTCAAAAGCGGTCAAAAGAGCACGTTATTTCTACAGTTCTTTGAATTTATCTGCGAAAAGAGCCACTTTCTCCCAATTGGTGTATTCCACTTCTTTGGTCGTATCGGTTTCGCCACCCGTCATCGACATAATGAACTTAATCATCGTTTTGTCGAACCAACCATAACGTGGGTAATAAAGAGCACCAGCAAAAACACCGATTAAGGTTGGTTTCCAAGGTGACTTAATTAGGAACTTACGAATGTAAGCGCTGCCTTCTGGCGTATCCTTTCCTTGGTCTTCTTTACGAGCGGTTAGGTTTACGCAGAAGAACGCCACTTTACTTTGTTCAAGTTGATTGAGGTTTCGCTCAATAAACTGGTACAGCTTCTTATTAAGATGACCATAACGAATAGACGCTCCAATCAATACCCTTTCGTATTGGCTAAAATCAATCGTCTCAACATTATGTAAATCCACCAACTCACATTCGAAGTCTGTTAGCTTCTCATCTATATAGCGGAGAATTTTTTTAGTCTGCCCTTCACGGGAGGAATATAGAAATAATGCTTTTGCCACGATTTCCCCTTAGCTACGCCAAAACGTCGGCGTAAGTAGAATAAGTAAGGTAAAGATTTCCAGACGACCAAACAACATGGAAACAATCAGCACCCATTTTGCTTTGTCGTTTACATCGCCAAAGTGAAGCGCAACTTCACCCAAGCCTGGACCTAAGTTGTTCAGCGTTGCAGCAACCGCGGAGAACGCACTTAGCTCATCCATTCCGGTCGCAATCAAACCCAGCATACAGACCACAAACACTAAAGCATAAGCAGAGAAAAAACCCCACACTGCATCTACAACTCTTTGCGGCAGAGCGCTTCCACCGACTTTAATGGTGTAGACCGCGCGAGGATGAACCAAACGCTTAAGTTCACGAGCGCCTTGCAAGGTCAGCAATAAGATACGGATCACTTTCATACCGCCACCAGTAGAACCAGCACACCCTCCTATAAAAGAAGAGAACAGTAACAATACTGGTAAAAACAATGGCCAGTCGGCAAAGCCTGTCGTTGTAAAGCCAGCCGTAGTAGAGATGGAAACAGTCTGGAAAAGCGCTTGGTCGAATGCATCATAGGTTGAATCGTAAGAATGGTGGTTCAACAATAATAAGAAACACACCAAGAACAGAACGACTTGGATGAAGATGAAAGCGCGGAACTCTGGATCTTTCCAATAGTATTTAGGATGCACGCCGCCAGACGCAAACGCGGCGAAGTGCAAAGAATAGTTACATGCCGAGATTAACAAGAAGACAACAGTAATCATGTTAATCGCATAGCTATCGAAATAGCCCATGCTGGCATCGTGCGTAGAGAAACCACCGATAGCAATAGTTGAGAAGCTATGGCTAATAGCATCAAATGGCGTCATACCGGCCAACCAAAATGCCACGGCACATGCGATCGTCAGACTTAAATAGATATACCATAGCGCTTTAGCCGTTTCGGCAATACGCGGCGTCATCTTAGTATCTTTGACTGGCCCTGGGATTTCTGCACGATAAAGCTGCATACCACCGATACCAAGCACTGGTAGGATTGCAACGGCTAATACGATGATCCCCATACCTCCAAACCACTGTAGAAGCTGGCGGTAAAACAAGATTGCTTTGGGTAATTCATCAAGTCCAACGATAACTGTCGCGCCAGTGGTCGTTAAAGCAGAGAAGGATTCAAAAAAGGCGTCAGTCACAGATATATTTGGGTTGTCTGAGATAAGAAAAGGGATCGAGCCTGCACTGCCTAGTACTGTCCAGAAAAGAACAACAATAAGAAAGCCATCACGTGCTTTTAACTCGTGTTTATACCTGCGGTTTGGGAACCAACATATCCCACCACACAATAGAAGTACGAAGAAAGTCGTGACAAAAGGTACACCCGCACCATCTCGATAGATGAGTGCGACCAATGCTGGCGCGAGCATTGTGACACTAAAAAGCGCGAGCAATAGCCCGACGATTCGAATAATTGAACGAAATTGCATGGATTAATTGACTAGCGAAGCTGTCCCTGTGGCTTCCTATATTTCATTATTGTCCGTCTATAGGGGTGACAATTGCCTTTGCACCGCTTTTGTTGATGATAGTTTGGGTAAAGGCGCTCACTTCACGTAGCTCAATTTCCAACACTAATACCACCTGATCGCTGTACTCAGCTTCAACTTCAACCGCACCAAACTGGGGCATGATCGACTGTGCGATAGGCATAAAACCATAGTCTAACTCTAGACGGAGTTTTGTGGTTATTTTTTTCTCAATTGTTTGAAGCAGCTTGAGCGCTTGTTGCACACCGCCACCATAAGCTTTCACCAAACCACCCGTGCCTAACTTAATGCCACCAGAATATCGAGTAACAACAGCTGTGAGTTCTCCTACACCTGAACCAGACAATTGAGCTAGGATCGGTTTTCCGGCTGTCCCCGATGGTTCTCCGTCATCGCTAAACCCCCACTTCATCGAATCTTCTGGTCGACCCGCAACAAATCCCCAGCAGTTATGCCTTGCATCAGAGTGCTTGGTTTTGATCTGCTCTACGAACGCCTTTGCAGCCTCTATGTTCGGCGTATGAGCCAAATAGGTAATAAAGACGCTCTTTTTGATTTCTTCTTCAAATTGAGCAGGCGCGGCAGGGATAAGATAAGGCAGGTCATTCATAGGATTAGGTCACTTTTCTCTTTGTCCAAAGTCTATCACGAGACGGAATTGTGAGTCGCATAAGATCTGCACTAGCGCACAATGTTAAACACTTGTTTAAAAATGTATTGAAATTAACCAATCCGAAGTCCAAACTAACTTCACTGGTCTAACCAGAACTATAAATAAAACGACTTTCCTCTATATCTATTTGTTGCCTTACAGGCGCTCAGCCCGCATCAAATCGGTATACAGACAATCCAAGATTGTATGTCATGGAGATAGACAATGATTTACCAAGCCGAAACCCTACAGGTAAAGGAAGTACAAGATGGTATTGCAGAACTAAGCTTCTGCTCTCCAAAATCCGTTAACAAGCTCGACCTAGCGACACTAGAGTCACTCGACAAAGCCCTTGATGCACTAAAAGCGCACCAAGGACTGAAGGGCTTGATGCTCACCTCAGATAAAGACGCGTTCATTGTTGGCGCTGACATCACCGAATTCTTAGGTCTTTTTGCCAAGACAGACGCTGAGCTCGATCAGTGGCTGCAATTTGCTAATAGCATCTTTAACAAGCTGGAAGACTTACCCGTCCCGACGATTTCGGTACTTAAAGGTCACGCGTTAGGCGGCGGCTGTGAGTGTGTGCTTGCAACTGATATGCGAATTGGTGACAAGACCACCAGCATCGGTCTACCAGAAACAAAACTGGGCATCATGCCGGGCTTTGGTGGTTGTGTACGTCTGCCACGTGTTATTGGCGCCGACAGCGCAATGGAAGTGATCACTCAAGGTAAAGCGTGTCGTGCGGATGAGGCATTAAAGATTGGTCTTCTTGATGCGGTTGTCGATAGCGACGCACTTTACGAGTCAGCACTACAAACACTGACATCGGCAATCAACGAAAAACTAGACTGGCAAGCTCGTCGTAAGCAAAAAACGTCACCACTGACGCTAAGTAAACTCGAGTCAATGATGAGCTTTACCATGGCGAAGGGTCTAGTGGCTCAGAAAGCCGGTCCTCATTACCCAGCTCCAATGACTGCCGTTATTACTATTGAAGAAGGCGCTCGCTTTGCTCGTAACGAAGCATTAGGCATTGAACGCAAGCACTTCGTAAAACTGGCTAAGTCTGAAGAAGCAAAATCACTGGTTGGTTTGTTCCTTAACGACCAATACATTAAAGGGCTTGCGAAAAAATCAGCTAAGTCAGCAAGTAAAGACACGCAACGTGCGGCTGTGCTTGGTGCGGGTATCATGGGCGGCGGCATCGCTTACCAATCTGCACTAAAAGGCGTTCCGGTGTTAATGAAAGACATCGCGCAACCTTCACTCGACTTAGGCATGACTGAAGCATCTAAGCTGCTAAATAAACGCTTGTCTCGTGGTCGCATTGATGGCTTTAAGATGGCTGGTATTTTAGCGTCTATCACACCAAGCTTACATTACGCAGGCATCGAAGAATCAGACGTGATTGTTGAAGCTGTAGTAGAAAACCCGAAAGTAAAAGCAGCAGTGCTGAGTGAAGTCGAATCGCATTTAGGTGACGACACGGTTATCACCTCAAACACCTCGACGATTCCTATCAACCTATTGGCAAAATCGCTGAAACGCCCAGAAAACTTCTGTGGCATGCACTTCTTCAACCCAGTGCATCGTATGCCTCTCGTGGAGATCATCCGTGGTGAACATACGTCTGATGAAACCATCAATCGTGTTGTTGCCTACGCAGCGAAAATGGGCAAATCACCAATTGTCGTCAATGACTGCCCTGGGTTCTTTGTAAACCGCGTATTGTTCCCATACTTTGGCGGCTTCAGCATGCTACTTCGTGATGGTGCTGACTTTACGAAAATCGACAAAATCATGGAGCGTAAGTTTGGCTGGCCGATGGGACCTGCATACTTGCTCGATGTTGTTGGTATTGATACCGCCCACCACGCACAAGCAGTGATGGCGCAAGGCTTCCCTGAGCGCATGGGCAAACAAGGTCGTGACGCGATCGATGCACTGTTCGAAGCAGATAAATACGGCCAGAAAAATGGCAGTGGCTTCTACAGCTACACCATTGATAGAAAAGGTAAGCCGAAGAAAACCTTCTCTGAAGAAATCTTGTCGGTACTCGCTGACGTTTGTGCCGATAAGCAGGACTTTGACGAGCAGACCATCATTCAACGCATGATGATTCCAATGATCAACGAAGTGGTACTGTGTCTACAAGAAGGCATCATCGCCACTCCACAAGAAGCGGATATGGCACTGGTTTACGGTCTTGGCTTCCCTCCATTCCGCGGCGGCGTATTCCGCTACCTAGATAGCGTAGGTATTGCCGAGTTTGTTGCCATGGCAAAACAATACTCGGATCTCGGTGCAATGTACCAAGTACCACAGATGCTGATTGATATGGCGGCGAAAGGTGAAAGCTTTTACGGTGCACAACAGCAAGGTTCTATCTAAGGAGGGATGCTAAAATGACTAATCAAACAAGAAATGTTGTCGTAGTCGATTGTCTACGTACTCCAATGGGTCGCTCTAAAGGTGGTGCTTTCCGTCATACGCGAGCAGAAGATCTATCCGCACGCCTAATGAAGGGGATTCTTGCACGTAACCCACAAGTAAACCCAAGCGAGATTGAAGATATCTACTGGGGCTGTGTACAACAAACCCTAGAACAAGGCTTTAACGTGGCACGTAATGCGGCGCTACTTGCTGGTCTACCAATTGAGATTGGCGCCGTGACGGTTAACCGCTTGTGTGGTTCATCAATGCAAGCGCTTCACGATGGTACACGTGCCATCATGACTGGCGACGCTGAAATCTGCCTAATTGGTGGTGTTGAGCACATGGGACACGTACCAATGAACCACGGCGTGGACTTCCACCCTGGTATGTCAAAGACAGTTGCAAAAGCAGCAGGCATGATGGGATTAACCGCTGAAATGCTTGGTAAGCTACATGGCATTAGCCGTGAGCAACAAGACGAGTTTGCCGCGCGTTCTCATGCTCGTGCACATGCAGCAACCGTAGAGGGTCGTTTTAAAAACGAAATCCTACCGATTGAAGGCCACGCAGCAGACGGCACGCTATTCACTCTAGATCACGATGAAGTGATTCGTCCTGAAACATCCGTTGAAGGCCTATCTCAACTTCGTCCAGTATTCGACCCTGCTAACGGCACAGTAACAGCCGGTACATCGTCAGCGTTGTCTGATGGTGCATCAGCGATGTTGATCATGAGCGAAGAAAAAGCCAATGAGCTTGGTTTGAAGATTCGTGCACGCATTAAAGGTATGGCCATTGCGGGCTGCGATCCTTCAATCATGGGTTACGGTCCTGTACCTGCGACGCAAAAAGCGCTCAAGCGTGCTGGTCTTTCAATTGAAGACATGGATGTGGTTGAGCTAAACGAAGCATTTGCCGCTCAATCTCTGCCATGTGCTAAAGACTTGGGTCTGCTTGATGTTATGGATGAGAAGGTCAACCTTAACGGTGGTGCGATTGCATTGGGTCACCCACTTGGTTGTTCTGGCTCACGTATCTCGACGACGTTGATCAACTTAATGGAAGCGAAAGACGCAAAATACGGCCTAGCAACCATGTGTATCGGTTTAGGTCAGGGTATTGCAACGGTATTTGAACGACCATAGTTTGTTTAAGAAACGCTAGGTTGTAGTGATCAATCCAACAATCACGAGCAAATGAACCAATACTGAAAATTTTTAGTATTACACTTAAGGGCGGCATCTGATGTCGCCCTTTGTTTTACGCCAAACATTGCTTACATGCACAAAAAGCATACATTAAATGCTCAAGTTTCATTTTATTCATAGACAAAGAAGACATACACTTAGCAGCAGTTGATATCTTGCTGCATGTGACCCAGAGTCACGCTACCGCACAATCGGAGAACCTTATGTTTAATGCTCTAGTTCTAAATCAAGAAGACAAACGTACTATCGCTAGCATCGAGCAAATCGATGAAACACAACTGCCTGAAGGCGACGTTCTGATTGACGTTGATTACTCATCGTTGAACTACAAAGACGGTCTTGCAATTACAGGTAAAGGTAAAATCATCCGTAACTTCCCGATGGTGCCGGGTATTGACCTAGCAGGTACAGTAGTAAGCTCAGAAGACGACCGCTACCAAGCAGGCGACAAAGTTGTTCTTACTGGTTGGGGTGTAGGTGAAAACCACTGGGGCGGTATGTCTCAACGTGCTCGCCTAAAAGCGGATTGGCTAGTACCACTACCAAAAGGTCTAGACAGCAAGAAAGCAATGATGGTTGGTACTGCTGGTTTCACTGGAATGCTATGTGTTCAAGCACTGCTTGATGCAGGCATCAAACCTGAAAACGGCGAAATCCTAGTAACTGGTGCAAGTGGCGGTGTAGGCTCAGTAGCAGTAACGCTTCTAGCACAGCTTGGCTACAAAGTTGCTGCAGTGACAGGTCGCGTAGAGAAAAACGGCCCACTACTAGAAAAGTTAGGTGCTAGCCGCATCATCGACCGCGTTGAATTTGAAGAGCCAGCACGTCCGCTTGAGAAACAAGTATGGGCAGGTGCGGTTGATACCGTAGGCAGCAAAGTACTAGCAAAAGTATTGGCGCAAATGGATTACAACAGTGCAGTTGCAGCTTGTGGTCTTGCAGGTGGCTTCGATCTACCTACTACAGTAATGCCGTTCATCCTGCGTAACGTTCGTCTACAAGGTGTGGATTCTGTTTCATGCCCATATGAAAAACGTACTGCAGCATGGGAAAAATTGGTTGAGCTGCTACCAGACAGCTACTTCGAGCAAGCTTGTACTGAGGTAGAACTAGCTGAAGCACCAAAATACGCTGAAGACATCACAAACGGTCAAGTAACTGGTCGCGTGGTTATCAAGCTATAAGCGTTAACCCTTCGATAGAATAAATGAAGCCGGGTCATTGCCCTGTCTCTTGATCACAAGTCTAGTGATCAAGAGACATTGCGAGTTCGTAGCCTTCAAGGATGGTTTGTAGTTTAA
>NZ_JAPHPY010000097.1:0-7857 GCF_026241575.1 Vibrio sp. Sgm 5 | reverse complement strand
CTATCGGATTTTTACACACTGGTGGGATCGTTCAATTGATCAGTCTATTAATTTCTTAACTGATCGGCATTACCGGCTATGCCGGTGGATAATTTTCTTGTGTGCGTGCTTTATTTGCGTTTTTTTATGTTCGCGGTAAAGATTGGAAATGGCTCAATAAATCACTGAGTTCATTAAGCGCCAACGAGGCTGAGTCATTGAAGGTTTCTTGATTACCATGATGCACAAGACAAGAGGACATCTGAGCGTTATACGCCGCCTGTAAGTCGTAAAGGTAATCGCCGATATAAAGCACTTCATCCGGCATCAAACGCCACTCTTTCGCCAATACCTGCAGAGACAAAGGATCTGGCTTGGGCGGGAAGCATTCACGAGTGATGACTCGCTCCACTGAAATTTGGTTGTGCTCTAGCTTGCGTTGCGTGGCGATTTGACAGTTGCGCGTCACGATAGCGGTTTTGATTTCATTTTGATGCAAGTGAGCGAGCAGTTCATGACATCCAATCATTGGGGCAGACTGCTCAGCATCAGAAATCTCGTAATCAAATATAACGTTATGAGCGTGCTCTCGATGGTGAGGGTGCTCAAGTGTCTCGACAAAATCCAATAGATCTTCACTCTGCGGACAACCAAGCTGTTGTCGCAATTCGCCGAAGTTCATATCAGAACTCACCAAGGTGTTGTCTAAATCAAACACCACGGCTTTAATTTTATCGAGCTGTAAAGGGAATGGAATCATAATGACCTCGTACAACTTAACCGAACTATCGTTTTAAAAAACAAAAGGTTATTGTTAAGTTTAGATTCTTCTGCTTAGATTGTACGAAAATAAATCAACCATGTATCACAAAACAAGGACGCGCATGATCATTCCTAAACCATTACAAAAAGGCGACACCATCGGCTTTTTCTCGCCATCCTCTCCAGCCACGGTATTTGCGCCAGCGCGTTTTGAGCGTGCCAAGGCGTACGTGGAATCTCATGGTTACCAGCTAAAAGCAGGCAGCTTAACGGGCAAAACTGACCAATATCGCTCGGGTTCGATTCAAGAGCGAGTAGAAGAATTGAATGCGCTGATTCGTGATCCTGAAGTGCGCTGTATTATGTCGACCATTGGCGGTTACAACAGTAACTCATTGCTGTCTTACATTGATTACGAGGCATTGAAGAAAGATCCCAAGATCATTGTTGGCTATTCGGATGTGACAGCTTTGCTTATGGGCATTTACGCACAAACCGGCATCGTCACTTTCTATGGTCCTGCTTTGGTGGCATCTCTGGGTGAATTCCCGCCATTGGTGGACGAGACCTTCGCTTCGTTCGAATCGATAGTGAATACATTAGATGGCTTGGAGCATCAATACACAATACCTCAAGGGTGGACAGATGAATGGATAGAGTGGGGCGAACAAGACCGCGCAAAGCACACGCTAGAGAATCAGTGGCACTTCAAAGGTGAAGGCAAGATCACAGGGCGTTTGATTGGCGGCAACCTCAATACCATGACGGGCATCTGGGCAAGTGAGTTTATGCCGAGTATCGAACAAGGCGATATTTTGCTGGTGGAAGATTGTTTGCAGGGCATTGAAACGGTCGAACGCTCTTTTGCGCTGCTCAAGCTTTCTGGCGTGTTTGATAAAGTTGGTGCGGTTGTGCTCGGCAAGCATGAAAAGTTCAACGATAAAGGCACAGGACGAGCACCTATAGACGTGTTATTAGAAGTACTTAACGGTCAACAACTGTCGATTTTGTATGACTTTGATAGCTGTCATACCCACCCAATGCTCACCGTTCCATTGGGCTCGACCATGACGCTCGATTTTGACAATGAAACGGTAGCAGTGAGTTTAAAGAGCTAGCTTTTTTGACTAGCTCGTCAGAGAAAACTATTTCTCCTCAAGACGAAAGATTTTGCCGCTGTCGGTAGAAAAATAGATATAGCCATCGGGGCTGATGGTTATATCTCTTACTCGCTCACCAAGATTCTCCATCAATCTTTTTGATTCGGTGAGCTTGCCATCTTCAATAGAAACCACGTTGATGTGCGCCAGTTTCAATGCACCGGCGAGGATTTTTCCGTCCAACTCTGGGTATTTATCGCCACGGTACAAAATCATATTGCTGGGTGCGATAGAAGGGATGTATACCAACTTTGGATCTTCCATTCCCGGTAACGACTTAGCTTCACCAACGTCCAACGGTCCCCAATATTCTTTACCATGAGAGACTTTTGCCCAGCCGTAGTTCGCGCCTCTCTTGATTAGATTAATTTCATCGCCGCCGCGTGGTCCATGTTCAATCGACCACAGCTGTTTTGTTGCTTCGTCGTAAAACATGCCTTGTGGGTTGCGGTGCCCGTAACTCCATATCTCAGGACGAGCTTCGGAAGGTTTAAATGGGTTGTCTTGTGGAACCGAACCATCAAGGTTAAGGCGCAGAATACTGCCAGCATGGGTTTGAGTGTCTTGCCCATTATCACGTTCGCCACGGTCACCGATTGAGAAGTAAACTTTGTCGTCAATAAATGAAATTCGACTGCCGTAGTGACGCCCTGTGTCAGTGATGGCATCAGCAACAAAGAGATCTTTCCAGCCCACAAGCTGATTGTTTTGCAATTGCGCCGTCGCTAACGCCACCGTATTGCCTTTGCTCGTGCGCTTGCTGTAGGTAAAGAAGAGTTGCGGATTTTGCGTATCGGCATTCGGTGCGAGCGCGACATCCAATAAGCCAGCTTGCCCACTGGTATTCACATCGGGAACGTTAAACAGCTTTTGAGGTTTGCCTGATGTGATATCCAGCAGCGAAACCGTACCGTTCTTTTCATTGACGATTACGCGTTGGCTATCTAAGAACTCGATCCCCCAAGGGATCTGAAATCCATTCGCCACTTCGTTAGCGCGGTATTCGGCAGCGTTGGCAGAAAAGGATAAACAAGCGAGTAGGGCAGCAGCAATCGTTCTCATGGTTCCTTCCAATATGAATCGTATTAATGCTTAAAAGCTAACACTAAAAGAGAACGTTTTGCAGAGCATGGATTGTATAAGAATGTAAAAAATCCCCGATACGAGATCGGGGATTGAATTAAGGCTAGAGAATTGTTTATGTAGCGAGATTACATCGCTTCTTCGAAGATCTTAGAGATTTCTTCGTGAGTTGCTTGTTTAGGGTTAGTGAAACCACAAGCGTCTTTCAGTGCGTTGTCTGCTAGTGTTGGGATGTCTTCTAGTTTCGCACCAAGCTCTTTAATACCTGCTGGGATACCCACATCTTTCGCTAGAGTAACGATAGCGTCGATTGCTGCCGCTGCACCTGCTTCAGCCGACATGCCTTCTACGTTTACGCCCATTGCTTTCGCTACATCACGTAGACGCTCAGGACATACTTGCGCGTTGTAACGTTGTACGTGAGGTAGAAGAATTGCGTTACAAACACCGTGTGGAAGGTCGTAGAAACCACCTAGCTGGTGTGCCATTGCGTGTACGTAACCCAGAGACGCGTTGTTGAACGCCATACCCGCCATGAACTGTGCATATGCCATTTGTTCACGAGCTTCTAGATCTTCACCGTTTTTCACTGCTGTGCGTAGGTAAGCTTGGATAAGCTCAATCGCTTTGATTGCTACCGCATCAGTGATTGGTGTTGCCGCGATAGATACGTAAGCTTCAATCGCGTGAGTTAGGGCATCCATACCTGTTGCCGCAGTTAGCGAAGCAGGTTTAGCTAGCATTAGCTCTGGATCGTTTACTGAGATAAGCGGTGTTGTGTGCTTATCAACGATAGCCATCTTGATGTGACGCTCTTCGTCTGTGATGATGCAGAAACGCGTCATTTCAGATGCCGTACCCGCAGTCGTGTTGATTGCGATAAGTGGCATCATTGGTTTTGCAGATTGGTCTACGCCTTCGTAATCTGCGATTTTGCCGCTGTTAGAAGCAACAAGCGCGATACCTTTCGCACAGTCGTGTGGTGAACCACCGCCAAGAGAGATAACGAAGTCACATTCGTTATCAGTAAGAAGTGCTAAGCCGTCGTTAACGTTGCTGATAGTAGGGTTTGGTTGAGTGCCATCGAACACAACAGTTGCTACGTCGCGTTCTGTTAGTAGATCTTGAACCTGCTTTACTACACCGATTTGGTTAAGAATCTTATCCGTAACAATCAAACCTTTTTTAAAGCCTTGAGATTGGATGCTGTCTGCTGCGTCTTTCAGACAACCAGCGCCCATTAGGTTTACGGTAGGGATAAAAAATGCACTTGTCATATTGGATTGCTCCGTCGTTATTTTTAATAATCTTTCTTAATCTGTCATTTACTCTTGCATACCCCGTTCTTGATTTAGATTGATCTAGGACAAGTTTAACCCCTTAGGGGTATCTTGAGGGCTGAAAGTGTGATGGCAGTCTTGTTGCACAGTGAGATGGTGCAACACCTACTTAACGTAGCTGAAATATCTCATTTATTACGCAAACGATTGGCAAAAATAACAAGATTCGTACGGTTTATCTCTCAATTAGACTAAAGTATAAAAAATCCCCATTAATATGTAGTCTATCAATGGGGGTTCGTATGGTGTGTTTTAAGCAAACGTTTTCGATTTAGGCGATTTTAACTAGCTTATCTACTAGTTTTTCAATGCCTGATGCAGCTTGGGAGATATTCTCCGCTAACATATAAGCTGGTGTTGAAAGCACGTTGTGTTTTTCATCGAAATGGATTTCATCCACCTGACAATTGACGTGCTCACCCCCCATATGACCGAATGCTGCTGCAGTGGCTTCATCGTTACCAATGGTGCCTTTTACACCTTGATCGTAAATCATAGGGATAATAGTTGGTGCGATGCATAAATAACCTGCAGGTTTGCCCGCTTGAGCGAATGCACGACACGCTTGGGCGACGTGAGTATTGATCGAACATTCTGCGCCTGAGACGGCGAAGTCGGTTAAGTTTTTCGCGGCACCAAATCCACCTGGAAGCAGTAGGGCATCGTATTCATCAACGTTAAGTTTGGCGACATCGTCAATGTTACCGCGAGCGATACGAGCTGATTCGATCAAGACGTTGCGTGTTTCATCCATTTCGTCACCGGTTAGGTGATTGATGACGTGGAGTTGGTCAATGTTAGGTGCAAAGCAGTGCCAAGTTGCACCTGCCTTCTCGATGGCGTAGAGCGCCAATACGGCTTCGTGGATCTCAGAACCGTCGTAAACGCCTGAACCACTTAAAATGACTGCGACTTTTTTCATGATTGGATTCCTTTACTCTGAACGTTCCTTAGATTGTTCTTCACTATCTAGATCATGCGTTTCCGAATGTGTTTCAACGTTTTCACTTTCGTCGTCTTCCTCATAGTAGCGCACAACAAACGCTGTCAGCATGACACTCGAAGGCAGAAAATGTTTCATATCGACTCCAACCGCTTAATAGAGTGGTTTTTATACCGATTTTGGAAAAAGAGTACGTTGAAGCGGATCATTTTTGAGTTAAGCTGCAGTTTCCTTTGGCATTCATGAGCAGTAGGTCACATAGATAACATGCAATCCTATCAGTTTCGTTTCACCCTTTATGGTTGTATCGCCATTCTCTCTTGGAGCTGTTTGCTAGGCATCGCTAGATTGGTGACAGAAAGTTTGGGACCTGTGGGCGGATCAGCCATGCTGTATTCTCTGAGCTCCATTTTTCTGTTGATTGTGGTTGGCATCCCAAAACTGTCGTATTTCTCACCCAAGTATTTAGTTCTCGGTGGGGCGATGTTTGTCTGCTACGAGATCTTCCTTGCGCTGGCGTTGGGCTACTCCAATTCTCGCTCTCAGGCGATTGAAGTTTCCATCGTCAATTATCTATGGCCGGCACTAACCGTTTTGTTTGCGGTATTGGGCAGTAACAAAAAGCCGAACTGGCTACTGTACCCGGCAGTTATGTTGGCATTCATTGGTGTCGCTTGGACGGTCAGTGGTGATAGCGGTTTATCACCAACGCAGTTATTGGCGAACATCAGCAGCAATCCGATTGTTTACTTTATGGCATTTGCAGGCGCAGTCATCTGGGCTGTGTATTGCAATCTGACTCAAAGACAACAATCGAAGCACAATGCCATTACTTTGTTTTTTATTGCGACAGCCATCTCTTTGTGGATCAAATACGCCTTTACTGATGAGCCGCCAATGGTATTCAGTTGGGAAGCGATGGGGTACTTAGTGGCTTCTGCAGCTTTAATGGCGGGTGGTTACGGATTATGGAATATCGCGATTGTTGGCGGCAATATGGTGTTTCTCGCAACCTTGTCTTACTTTACGCCGATTTTCTCTGCTCTGTTTTCTTCTATTATTCTGGGTGTCACTCTAAGCCACAGTTTCTGGCAAGGGGTCGTAATGGTAACGGTTGGTTCGTTGATGTGTTGGCTGGTCACTAAAGAGAAGCGCGAAGCGGCTGGATAAGTTTTCTGTAGGAGAGGGTAAGTTCACAAGTCAAAGTTCAAGGTACCAACCCCTCCTAACCTCCCCTTGTATTAGGCATCCAAGCTCTCAACACTCCGAGTCAAAGGGGAGGGACTGGTCCTGCATCCGAGGTTAGTTTATTGCGCACTATGAGCATTCGCAGGGTCAGCCGAAAAGCGACTAGCTGAAGTTAGCAAAGAATAGCTCTCCTCCTTAATCGCCGTATTCAAATGCGAAGCAACTCAAGTAAATAAAAGGGGGGAGTTGGAGGGGGGTTGCAAGCTCACAAGTCACAGTTCAGTGTACCAACCCCTCCTAACATCCCCTTATATTTGGCATCCAAGCTCCCAACACTCTGAGCCAAAGGGGAGGGACTGTTCCTGCATCCGAGGTTAGTTTACTGCGCACTATGAGCATTCGCGGGAGCAGTAGAGGAGTGGCGATCTTAAGTTAGCAAAGAATAACTCTCCCCCTTAATCGCCGTATTCAAATGCAAGACAGCTTTAGTCAAGAAAAGGGGGAGCTGGTGGGGGCAAGTTCACAAGCCACAGTTCAATGTACCAACCCCTCCTAACCTCCCCTTGTATTTGGCACCTGAGCTCTCAACACCCCGAGTTAAAGGGGAGGGACTGGTTCTACATCCGAGGTTAGTCCATTGTGCACTATTAGCATTCGCAGGGTCAGTAGAGGAGTGGCGATCTTAAGTTAGCAAAGAATAGCCCTCCCCCTCAATCGCCGTATTCAAATGCGAAGCAACTCAAGTCGATAAAGGGGGAGTTGGAGGGGGTTGTAAGTGCATAAGCCATAGTTCAATGTTCCAACCCCTCCTAACCTCCCCTTGTATTTGGCATCTAAGCTCTCAACACCCCGAGTCAAAGGGGAGGGACTGGTTCTACATCCGAGGTTAGTCTAGTGCGCACTATTAGCATTCGCAGAGTCAGTAGAGGAGTGGCGATCTTAAGTTAGCAAAGAATAACTCTCCTCCTTTATCGCTGTATTCAAATGCGAAGCAACTCAAGTCGATAAAGGGGGAGTTGGAGGGGGTTGTGAGTGCATAAGTCCCAGTTCAATGTACCAATCCCTCCTAACCTCCACTTGTGTAGGCATCTAAGCTCTCAACACTCCAAGTTAAAGGAGAGGGACTGGTTCTACATCCGAGGTTAGTCCATTGTGCACTGTTAGCATTCGCAGGGTCAGTAGAGGAGTAGCGATCTTAAGTTAGCAAAGAATAGCCCTCCCCCTTAATCGCCGTATTCAAATGCGAAGCAACTCAAGTCGATAAAGGGGGAGTTGGAGGGGGTTGTAAGTGCATCAATCGAAGAAATAAAAAAGCTCCCAAGATTGGGTAATGCCGATCAGTTAAGAAATTAATAGACTGATCAATTGAACGATCCCACCAGTGTGTAAAAATCCGATAGAC
>NZ_JAPHPY010000096.1:0-8422 GCF_026241575.1 Vibrio sp. Sgm 5 | reverse complement strand
TATCGGATTTTTACACACTGGTGGGATCGTTCAATTGATCAGTCTATTAATTTCTTAACTGATCGGCATTACCCCAAGAGGTGCTCTTTTTTTATTTCTCACACTTCATCATTTCAGCATACCAAGGCTCTTGAGCTTGCGATAAATGGTATTGCGGCTCAAACCCAACATGCGTGAGGTTTTACTGATGTTGCCTTGGTTTGCTTGGTAGGTTTTCACCAACTTATCTTCCACAGTCGTACGCATGTCTCTGGTTTTTGACGTATCCACTTGTTCGATAACGTTTGTTTGGCTTAGCTTTTTGGCAAGGTGGTTCGGTACGTGGCTAAGCTCGAGTTGCGCTTCTCCTTGCGCCATCAAGGCTGACACTTTTATTAAGCTGTCGAGCTCACGCAGATTCCCCGGCCAACCATAGCCCAACATTAATGATAGTAGGTGAGGGCAAATGCTTTGTTCAGACTCGGCGTGACGACGATGAATGTTTTCAATCAGTGCTTGTTTGTCGCTACGCTCTTGGAAACGAGGCAATTCGACGATGAGTCCGTTTAGGCGGTAATAAAGATCCTGACGAAATGCACCTTGTTCAACCAATCGCTCTAAGTCTTTGTGTGTTGCGGCGATGATCTGTGTATCAACTTGGATGGTTTGGTTAGAGCCGACAGGCAACACGGTTTTGTCTTGGAGCACATGCAGCAGTCGGCTTTGTGCTTCTAATGGTAAGTCTGCGATTTCATCTAAGAACAAGATGCCTTTGTGTGCTTGACGAATTTTACCTTGGTAGCCTTTGTTGTTTGCTCCGGTGAATGCACCTGCGACATAACCAAACAGTTCGGATTCGACCAAGTCTTTCGGCAGCGCACCGCAGTTCACGGAAACTAATGGGCCGTTTTTTCTCTGGCTGTTTTTGTGCAGAGCTTTAACAAACTCATTTTTGCCTACGCCCGTTTCACCAAGGATCAACAAGCTTATGTCTTTATCTATAACGCGATTGGCTTGCTGCCAGCAGTGCTCGACGGTGGTGTCGCCATAATGCAGGTCATTCGAGGCAGAAATGGCACGGGATGATGTTTTACGCTCCGATAGTGGCTGAGTTTTGAAGACTAAAGATTCGTTACTGGCAGAATCGTCGAGTATGGAGGCGAGTTGCTGTCCAACAACGTTGGTTTGATCCAGCAATTGTGATGCAACTTGGTTATGAGCCAGAATCTGCCCCTCTTCATTGGCGATGATGATGCCTTGCCAACCGCTATTCAGTAGACCTTGCTCACAGGCTAAATCCACTCGAATATGCCCTTGAGGAATTTGGTTGAGCAGTTGATTCTCCACTTGCTGAACCATGTTTTGCACTAAAACTTGCGTTGAAAAGTCATGCTTCTTTTGTTCGCTAGTGATGTCCAGAACCCCAATCAAGTGACCCAAATGATCAAAGATAGGGCTTGCCGAGCAACTGATGAAACGGTGATGTTGTATGAAGTGCTGGTCACCAATCACAGAGACAGGCTTTGCTTCCACTAATGCTGTGCCAATGGCATTCGTACCTTTGAGCTTTTCTTGCCAACATGCACCAGAACTGAGTGCAATCTCGGTCAACTTTTCGCGGAATTTGGGTTGTCCCCAGCTACCGATGATCACGCCATCTGCATCGGTCAAGATTAGGCGACTGTCGCTGTGCGCAAACAACTGGTTAAACAGGGGAAGAGCGAATTGTTTGACCGCATCGATCAAGAAATTGAGCTGTTGGCGTCTGTCTTCAAGAAACGCGGAAGTTACGCGAATATCGTCTGGTCGACGTCGCTGTTTTAAACCGGCTTGCTCACTTCTATCCCATGAGGTGGAAAGCCAATTGCTGTTGGTAATGTGTTGAAGTTCCATGACTGTACCATTTTGTCACAGTGAGGGTGTGCCATTTTGGAACACTTGAACACTGGTGTTCACACCATACATCCGCTCAAACGTCACTCACTTGGTTTGTTATCGCTTGGTAATCATAGTTTTACATTTAATTAACAACAAGACGCGCGTTGTTGGCATGTGACTTGAGTAATGAAGTGAACAACACAACAGAGTTGAACACTCGGTTGTTTAAAACAAAAACTGAACGAGAACAAAAGGAAGAGTTATGATTTATGCACAGCCAGGTAGTGAAAATGCCATCGTTAATTTCAAATCGCATTACGACAACTACATCGGTGGCGAATGGGTAAAACCAACGGGTGGTGAATACTTCGACAATACATCGCCAATCAATGGTCAAGCGTATTGTAAGGTAGCTCGTTCCGGAGAAGCAGACATCAATCTTGCACTTGATGCTGCACATGGCGTAAGAGCGCAATGGGCGAAAACCAGTGTGACTGAGCGTTCGAACATCCTACTTAAGATTGCAGATCGCATTGAGCAACATCTTGAAGAGTTGGCTGTGGCAGAAACATGGGAAAACGGCAAACCCGTTCGTGAAACGTTAGCCGCAGACTTGCCTTTGGTTGTCGACCACTTCCGCTACTTCGCAGGTTGTATCCGCGCTCAAGAAGGCAGTGCGGCCGAGTTAGATGAGCATACCGCAAGTTATCACTTCCCTGAGCCGATTGGGGTAGTTGGGCAGATCATCCCTTGGAACTTCCCAATGTTGATGGCAGCTTGGAAGTTGGCTCCAGCATTGGCTGCGGGCTGTTGCGTGGTGCTTAAACCTGCTGAGCAAACGCCGACTTCAATTCTGGTTCTGATGGAAAAAATTGGTGATCTTCTGCCAGCTGGCGTGGTGAATGTAGTCAATGGCTTTGGCTCAGAAGCAGGGCAAGCACTGGCTACGAGTAACCGAATCGCTAAGTTGGCATTTACGGGCTCAACGGAAGTCGGTAACCATATTCTGAAATGCGCGGCAGAGAACCTTATTCCATCGACGGTTGAGCTTGGTGGTAAATCTCCAAATATCTACTTCCCAGATGTGTTTGATCACGAAGACGAATACCTAGATAAGTGTATTGAAGGCACCTTACTTGCGTTCTTTAACCAAGGGGAGGTGTGTACCTGTCCATCACGTGTTTTAGTGCATGAGTCTGTGTACGACAAGTTTATCGCTAAAGTTGCAGAGCGCGCGCAAACAATCAAGCAAGGTAACCCACTTGATACCGATACTCAGGTTGGCGCTCAAGCGTCGCAAGAGCAGTTCGATAAGATCCTGAGTTACCTAGAAATCGGTCGTCAAGAAGGCGCGAAAGTGGTATTTGGTGGCGATGTAGCGAAACAAGAAAACGACTTGGAGCAGGGTTACTACATTCAACCTACTTTGTTACAAGGTCACAACAAGATGCGCGTATTCCAAGGGTTGGGTTTACCTGTTGGCGCTGTACCATCAAATCCGTAACCAAACAAATCGGTTTCGTGTGCATTTTCCCCGATCGTATAGGCTGCCGATATTTGGAAGCCTTGGTTTACGTACTTTGCGGCAAGAGTCGTTAGTTCTTGCGAATCACCATCATTTAAACCACCAGAGCTACCTTCCACTTTGTTGCGCATATAGGTAGTACCAAGGCTCAGGCCGGAATCAAAATCGTAACTTAGCGCGACTGCTAGGTTGTTATCCCTAGTAAGCCCACCCATTTGATTGCTCACGTTATTGAAGCCGTATTGAGCTGATAGGTTCAATGCATCAAAGCTATTACGATAAACGACAAGGTTATCACCGCGTGCCGTCGCTAAAAAACCACCGTCTTTTCCATCACTGAATAGTGGTGTTGCGTCCGGATCAAAAACAATGAGGTTGTCCATGTATCCCGCTACGTCGTAATAAGCAGAATATTGCTTACCAATTCGTAAGCTGCCCAACTCAGTGTGGTTGACGGATATGTAACCCAAACGACTACGGAATTTATCTCCATTTTTATTTCCAAATTCATTCGATGGTGGATTCAGAATTGTGTCCCATTCGAACTTAACGTCCGTAGACCACTTGTCATTGAGGGTACGTGCTACACCAATGTTCAATGTACTGCGACTTGTGTTAAAGAAGTGGTCAAGAAAATGAACAGGTTGGAAGTAGTCCATGAGAAATGCACCACCAATATCGACTTTGTTTACTTCGTCTTCATAAACAGTTACCGAATAAGCATTGTTAGAAAGTAGAACCGTAGAAGCGACAATAAGTAACTTAGTTTTCATCTTAAACGCCATTTCAAAATCTCTGTTTATTGGTTAATAAGGGTGGGTAGGAGATCCATCATCGACATGAAGTGGAAGGTGGCAGTAAGCAAACCAAACAGAAGCACCATGACGATCATTGTGTTGCCAAACGGGGTTTTAAATCCTTCTTGTCCACCTTCGAGTTGACGAGTTTTATAAACAAGTAAAGCCGGGATAAAACAAGTCCATATGGTTGCGGCAGCGCCTGCGTATCCAATTGCTAGGACAAAACCAAATGGGAATAGTAGGGATAAGATGAGTGGTGGAAGAAAGGTTACGAGACACGTTTTGGTTCGGTCTTGCCGCGTATCTGAAAACTTGAAAAAGTCAGCAAGGTAATCAAATAGCCCTAGTCCCACACCGATGAAAGAAGAAAGAATCGC
This sequence comes from Vibrio sp. Sgm 5, assembly GCF_026241575.1. Lineage (NCBI taxonomy): Bacteria > Pseudomonadati > Pseudomonadota > Gammaproteobacteria > Vibrionales > Vibrionaceae > Vibrio > Vibrio sp. Sgm 5. The sequence continues at coordinate 3,863 of NZ_JAPHPY010000096.1, read as the reverse complement.
AGCCATTGAAAAGGCGTTAATCGCGTTGGACACCTTATCTGAGTCAATGACGGAATCTAACGCGGCAAGTAGTGTTTCGACGTTTCCGCCTTGCTCGATTACGGGAATAAACTCAGAACGAGGTAAGTTGCCATTAATACTCACTAGCCAAAGCACGTAGAGTGTAAACGCGATGCTTGTACCGCCGAGAATCGCCAACTTGGCGTGGTACTCACATTTGTAATAAGCACGCATAGTCGCTACCGAGTGATGGTAACCGAAGGAGGTTAACGCTACGGGTAGCATCGCTAAAGCAAAAGGCGCGTAATTTGTTTCTTTACTGATATGGTCAAACAATATGTTGGTATCAATATTTATCGCTAAACCTGATACACCAAATATAAAACTCAATATCATGAAGATAATCAGAATGACTGAAATTCTGTCTACCGCTCGTGTTGAATGCCAAACAAATAAAGAAAATATAGCGACAAATAAAACAGAGGAAACTTTACTGTTAATACCAAGGATACCTTCAATGATCAGACCTGATGATGTGATATAAGCATAAAGTAATATGCCTCCAACAAAATAAACTGCGATATTATTTAAAATATTTAATCTATTGCCAAGAACGTCTTGCGTGACAGTATTAAAAGATACTTTTAAATCATATCGCTTAAAAGATTCTAAAAGCATCCATCCTGATATTGTCATCATGATCATGGTTACTAAAATGGCAATAATACTCCAGGTTGTCCAAGCGCCAGCTCCAGCACTTGGTAATCCGAGCATTCCTGCACCTACGCAAACACTTGCAATTATACAAGCGCCGCCAAATAAGGACGGTTTCTTTTCCATGTTTATATTCCTGTAAATGAAATGAATAAACTCAAACCAAATAACGTGTAAGAAAGGAATCTCGCGCATCTAATTATCGATGCGCGAGTGTCTTTTAGACCTCTTTTAAGCGAGCAGTAAAGTGACGTAGTACTTTTGGTTCATAAGTGAAATTCAAGCCTTTTACGTTTTGAGCGTTCTCTTTCACTTTTTGGAAAGCTTCTATGACAAAGTCCATATGGGTTTGCGTGTAAGTAGCGCGAGGAATGGTAAGACGTAACAGTTCTGCGGGACACGGATGTTGTATGCCGGTAGCGGGATCTCTGCCAAGCAACAAAGAACCGATTTCAACCGCACGGATGCCCGCTACTTTATACAGTTCGCAGGCGAGCGCATGAGCGGGGAACTGCTCTGAAGGAATGTGTGGGAGTAATTTTCCGGCGTCAACAAATGCTGCATGGCCGCCCGCTTGTTGGCAGACTACGCCAATGGCTTCTAAGCCATCCACCAAGTATTGGACTTGTCCAATGCGGTATTCCAACCACTCAGTGCGCATGCCATCATACAATCCCACAGCAAGGCGTTCCATGGCACCGCCTTCTAAGCCGCCGTAAGTAGGAAATCCTTCTTGCACGACACACAAAGTTCGGCTCTCGGTATACACATCCATCATTGAGTCATCTTTGAAACACAACAGACCTCCCATTTGTACCATTGCATCTTTTTTCGCAGACATCGCAAGGGCATCAGCGTATTTGTAAGTCTCTTTGGTGATCTCTGCGATGGTCCAGTCTTTATATTCAGGCTCACGCTGTTGTACAAAGTACGCGTTCTCGGCGTAACGTGCAGAATCCATGATGACAGGGATGTCGTAGCGTTGAGCTATCTCATAAACGGCTTTTAGGTTGGCGATAGAAACAGGCTGACCACCGGCTGAGTTACATGTAATAGTGCTGACAATGTAAGGGACGTTTTCTGCTCCCGCCTCTAATATTGCGTGTTCTAATTTCTCTAGATCAAAGTTACCTTTGAAGTCAGCAGTGACGGACGTATCGAACGCCTCTTCGGTATAAACGTTTTTGGCAACGCAGCAATTCACTTGCGTATGGCCTTGCGTTGTATCGAAGAAGTAATTGGATAGGGCCACCATTTTTGAGCGATCTAAGCCTTTTTCCTGCTCCCGCTTTTTGATGAGGACTGGGATGTAAATCTGCTCTGCACCGCGGCCCTGGTGGGTCGGGATGGTCAGTTCATAGCCGAAAATGTCTTTAACCGCGTTGGCTAGGGCATAGTAACTACGACTTCCGCTATACGCCTCATCACCCATCAACATTGCAGCTTGCATTTGCTGGGTAATAGCACCAGTACCACTGTCGGTGAGTAGGTCGATAAACACATCTTCACTATCGAGCAGGAATGGGTTCATGCCTGCTTTTTGAATGGCTTGTTCTCGGTATTCACGTGTGGTGGTTTTTACTGGTTCTACGACGCGAATGCGGAATGGTTCTGGCAAATGTTTAAAGTTTTCCATAATTAAGTCTCTTATTTTATATAGACGTGCGAAGCTAGCCTTTAATAGTGATGTTTATAAAGGAAGATCTAAGAAAATAAATGTAATAGGGATCAACTAACCTTCTTACCGATGGTTAGTAAGATGAGACTAAAGAATAGAAAAAAGAGGTAGGACAGATAATTTAAAGTCGTTGGTGTACCAAGCTATTGAGCTTGACCATAACTTTTCTTGGATCTGAATATACTTCATATTTAATCCTGTGAGTTACAGCAGTTAGACACGTTATTATGCTTACATAACTAATATAAATTAAAAATGTAAACGTACAATAATTGTGAGGTTGTTAATATATGCCATGAAAAAGTGCTATATACGTTCACATAATACATCATGTTACTATGCAAGGAGTTTCTATCATGATTTTTTAATGTATAACACTTTAGTTAGTATTTTTTAGTGAAAACTATTTTAATTTAATATTCAGTTAATGTTCGTATGATTTACGAATGTTTAAATTTTATTAAATAATGGCAACTAATTGCTTATCAAACTAAAGAAATAACCATTTACTTCTTCACATATAAACATCAATAAAGAAGTAAATGGTAATCGCGATAGAAGAAAGGGCGACAAAGCCTTTTACGTGGCTGGGATTCAACTGGCGAGATACACGCGCTGCCAAGTAGCCACCAACTAATGTGCCAACCATAACAACGCTGCCTTTGGTCCAATCGATTGAACCGTTAGCAACAAAAATCACGATAGCAATAAGGGAAACACAGGTCGAAACCAGCAGTTTAAGCCCGTTCATTAAGTTGATGTCTTGGTGTCCAGCAACCACCAAGTAACTTAAGACGATCACACCCAATCCGGCATTGAAGAAGCCACCATAAGCAGAAACGCCAATCAAAAGAAGACTCAGCGCAATCACACCCAGAATGCCGGCGTGTTTGGTCTCTTTGGTCAGAGATTTAATCAACGCAGTCATGCGTGAGCCAGTTAAAAAGAGTACGGTTGCGAATAACAGTAACCATGGAATCGCTTCAAGAAAAACAGACTCTGGCGTATTCAGCAGAAGGTAAGCACCGACAGCACCACCAATCAAACTGAAAGAGATAGTGAAAGCCAGCTCTTGCTTGTTCTTCATTATTTCTTCGCGAAAGCCGATTGCACCACTGATGTAGCCTGCGCAAGAAGCATAGGTATTCGTCGCGTTCGCCATAATGGGAGGCACGCCAACCGCCATCAAGGCAGGAAAGGTTATGAAGCTACCACCACCGGCGACGGAGTTCATGATCCCACCAACGATGCCCGCGGCAAACAAGAGAGCAAATTCCAGCAGCATAAAAAGTCCTTTTTTGTTCTTATAATTTTTGTGTCTGAACGGTTAACACTACGCAACTCACCCAAAGAAATAAAGTAGCGATTAGTCCAAGAAAAAAGCCACCGCATAGGGCTGTCTCTTATACACAAATCCCCAAGCTTGTAGCTTGGGTATTTTTTTTGAACTCTTTCACGTGTGTGTGATCTG
>NZ_JAPHPY010000095.1:0-8459 GCF_026241575.1 Vibrio sp. Sgm 5 | reverse complement strand
GAAGCCATCACTCAACATCACCAATGCTGAAAAGTCTGGGCTGATGGCGATGGCTTAAACCGATCTCAGGTTAATTAACAAACTGATACTCTGTAATGGTGCTAACTTTTTTACTAACATCAAATTCATAACCAATAGAAAACATTGGATTGAGTGTTTTATCTTCATTTTCTACTCTGTAACCTTTAGTGTCTCGCACCTCTTTCTCAGCACTTACATAGCCGATCCCCAGTCCGAGGGCAATACGAGCTTGCGTAGATACCGGTAGTACATATTTGACTTCACCAGAAAACATCATCAAGTCAGATGAGACTTCAACATTGTCTACATACTTTGCTGAATAGGCACCTAAATATGCCACCGAAGATTGCAAACGCCAGTTGTTTGATAACTGATAGCCTATATCGAAAGCGCCAATTAGCGATAAATCATCACAATGATAACTTTCTCTCCCACAAGTACTATCTGTAAAACCAGCTCCTAATTTGGTTGATAAATATATATCACGATTCTCATTCGCTTGTGTCATCGATGAAAACGAAAAACCAAGTGATAGAATAAAAAGTAAAATCTTATCTAATTTCATAATGTTCCCTATTTTAAGTCATGATAGTAAAACGCTTTAGTATTACTATTGATATTCTGATTGTTTGAGTCATAGAGCACTTCACCATTAACACCTAGAGCTAACGTTGCTACAGATGAGTATTTAATCAGAGCACCATCGGCTCCGAACAAGTAAAAGTGACTACCATCAGAAAACATACTCGAATATGGGTTCATTTCTGTATTTTCAACCGTATATACTACTATTGGTTTTTCATCTAGAGCGGCATCATGAATATTAAGATACTGCTTAATGACGCCTTCATATTCAGTTGTCGGGTTAAGTGGATCGGGTTCTGCTTCAGATATGTCAACCTTATAGATAAAATCACCGTCATAGAACAGACTCCCTACTCCTCCCTCAAGTAATGGACTTTCATATTTAACCTCATACGTCGTCACTCCTTCTACCGGTTTACGCATTGCTAGGTCATCAATGCTATTAAATGGAGTTAAAGTGCCATCAACCGAGAACCAAATATATTGACCATCATAGACAATACTAGACAAAGGATCACCTTCACCTATTGGATAAATATCACCAGATTCACGATTATATCTGTCTCTTGCTTCTACAATATAACGGTAGTCTGGGGTATCACCTTCTTCAGTACGGTAAATCACTAAAGCATTCCCTGCGGAGGCGTAGCCACCATTTCCAATTTCTACCAAGCGATATACATCGTCAAATATATTCGACTCAGTAGAATCCCTTACTTCAACTTGCAACATTTTACGGTATCCATGAATCAAGTCTGAATCAAAAGGTAGTAACGTAAGGCGATAAATACCCTCACTCTCTGGAGTAAATGAAGGGAGTTCATTTGTCGTAGTAGAACCACTCTCCACCAATTCAACTACTTGATGTGTTGTTCGATCAATTTTTTCCCACATATAGTCAACTTTATTGACTGCAATGCCCTCTCTCCAATCGTAGGAAATATCAAACGACAGTCCTAAATCTTTAACTCGACTCCCTTCCAATTGAATAGAATTGAGCATCAATTTAGACATTTCCCATTCTGCTACAAATTTGTCAGTATGATTACCTGAGTAGTCGTAGGTAGCCAAAGTAAATGCGTTATGATTGTCACCGATTACTTCTGAAAGATGGCTATATGAGCGCATTTTTCCATCCGTCGCAGCCCCTAGATAAACTTCACCGTCGAAAGTTTTCCCAGCCCAACCAGAGTATTCGCTAGCACTATAGAATCGATGTTCAAAGGTATCGTTGTCGAAAGATTCGTTGACAGTTTCATATTCATCACCGGTCATTTGGTCGAGACTCGTGTATAAACGAGCAAATGTACTTGTTTGGTTATCAACCCTTTCATTCCATGTACGCACATAAAACTCCCCGTCAAAGAAAACCGACGCCCAATGCATATCGATGCCCCCAATGTTTTCGAGTTCTCTATAGACTCCCGCATCAAGGTTGTTGTCGCCGAGACTACCTGTATCTCTTCTATCCGAATATTGGTAGTAGTATTCATAGTAAGCTCTCGTTAACTGTGTATCTTCGGTGATAAACAATGAATCCTCAGGCACGCCTCGCCAGTAATATTCCTCGGGGTCAGTTGTTCGATCTAGACTCGCCATATCCTCAAGAGTTTCAAACACATACATATTTGCACCATAAGTTCGGAACCAAGTTCGAACAAGATGGACATCTAAGGTCAATGTTGTACTATCGCCTTCAAGTTCAACACCTAAATAGTTGTAGTAAGGTGTCAAAGTGATTACATATCCTCCATGTTGTAACAAACGGACTTCAGGTGTCGCGGTTTCCGTCCCGTCGTCGCCGATATATGTAGGACCGTATTCGACAGGCACTAGCTCATAATCAACTCTAACGAAATCAGAACTATAAGTCTCAACGTCATATGCTACGTGGAAATCCTCATACTGTAGCAATTCGTTATCGCTTGGGTCACTTTCAACAACTCGTTCATTTTCCAATGTTGCTGCCGGTTGAGCTACAGTCATATCTCCGCCATTATTGACTTCGATTTCATTTGTTACGCCGTCACCATTACTGTCTTCTTGCCCATCTGGAGTACCGTTTCCATCCGAATCTGGATTGGTATAATCTAAACCGACTTTTTGCTCAATGTAGTCTGGAATACCATCACCGTCTGTATCGACTTCATTGTCTGGTGTCGTGCCATCAGTCGATGGATTGTTAGGATCTAAACCAACCGCAATTTCATCTTCATTAGTAACGCCATCACCATCGTTGTCTTCTTGACCGTCTGGAATACCATCACCATCAGAATCTGGGTTAGTTGGATCTAGACCAATCTCTGGCTCACGATAATCAGGAATACCGTCGCCGTCTGTATCGACTTCATTGTCAGGGGTTGAACCGTCCGTCGATGGATTGTTCGGATCTAAACCAACCGCAATTTCATCTTCATTAGTAACACTATCGCCGTCGTTGTCTTCTTGACCGTCTGGAATACCATCACCATCGGAATCTGGGTTAGTTGGATCTAAACCTAACTCTGGCTCACGGTAATCAGGAATACCGTCGCCGTCCGTATCGACTTCATTGTCAGGGGTTGAACCGTCCGTCGATGGATTGTTCGGATCTAAACCAACCGCAATTTCATCTTCATTAGTAACACCATCGCCATCGTTGTCTTCTTGACCGTCTGGAATACCATCACCATCGGAATCTGGGTTAGTTGGATCTAAACCTAACTCTGGCTCACGGTAATCAGGAATACCGTCGCCGTCCGTATCGACCTCATTATCTGGTGTCGTGCCATCGGTGGTTGGATTGTTTGGGTCTAAACCAACCGCAATTTCATCTTCGTTAGATACACCATCGCCATCGTTGTCTTCTTGACCGTCTGGAATACCATCGCCATCTGAATCTGGGTTAGTTGGGTCTAAACCAAGCTCAGGTTCGCGGTAATCAGGAATACTATCGCCGTCTGTATCGACTTCATTGTCAGGGGTTGAACCGTCCGTCGATGGATTGTTCGGATCTAAGCCAACTGCAATTTCATCTTCGTTAGAGACACCATCGCCATCATTGTCTTCTTGGCCATCAGGAATGCCATCGCCATCAGTATCTATTTCTCCATCTGGAGTTGAGCCATCGGTGTTGGGGTTATTCGGATCTAAACCAACCGCAATTTCATCTTCGTTAGATACGCCATCGTTATCTTCTTGACCATCAGGGAGACCATCACCATCGGTATCAGGATTGGTTGGCTCTAGACCTAACTATGGCTCTAGATAATCAGGAATGCCATCACCATCAGTGTCTACAATCGATAAACCAGAGTCAGGTTCACCTTCTACCCCACCTTCCAATAACCGAGAGTCGGAGTCATCACAGCCTACTAATGCAGTAGCAATTATTGTTGCTAAGAGTAATTTTTTTGCTTTCGGAGCCATTTTTATTGGCAGAAAAAATTCATTTCCCTTATCGAAGTTATGATTTTCCATATATTTCACCTAACTAATATTCAATTACACATACATGATCTTTAAGACTATAAAAACCCTGCATATTGAATTTAAGTTAGCACTCAAAAAAAAGAAAACCAAACATCAACAATCATTAAGTTGTATTTATAAAATAAATACATCCATTCAATGTAATTTAAAGAATAAAATAACCAGAAAAAACACTTTAATTTTATAAGTCAACTAAAACAAGGAAGAAAAAACTGGAACTAGATTCAAATTGATACTAATTGGGCATTGTCTATTTTCTAAATTATCGCTTTGTTAATAAATCATTCTGAATAGTCATTATATACCACAGCCTTGTCAATCTGCGTTATACACTGCATAATCTAATACGAAAGCATTATAATTAAATAAATAACAGCCAAATAATTACGAGCTTTATCTTAAAAGATGATGAGAATTATAGATTCATAATGAGGATACTTTGAAAGTAGTGAATAAATTAAAGAAGACTTATCTATAATCAGTGTCGAGCAGCCAGATGTTAAAGCGAGATAGTTTATCTCAACAAGAGGTTTGAATATGAATAGATCAATAACACCGAGTTGCCCGACTAGATGTATGGCTCGTAATTTCTATGCTTACCGACGTCTACCTTTGTTGAATTTACTTCAATGAGAGGCAACTCAAAACCCAGAGCGAATATTAATCGTTTATGTCAGTCATCGTTTGTTTATTTTCGTCAGACATGAGACGAAAGAATGATGAGAAGACATTCAAGAAGGATTTGATCAACTTAAACAACCGTTATTTCGATGTAAGCTTAGAGCGTTTAAACCAACATAAACTTTTGCTAAATTTTGATAGTACTTTGAAGGAAGGTGGAAGCTTTAATTCAAAGCTTTAATTTGTTTGTTTTCTGTTTAGCGAGTGCGATTTTGCTGTAAGTATCAACGCACGAATGTGTATTGGAAGGGAGTTTATTTGGATGTGCAGTTTCTATCTTACTATTAATCCCATCACAGTGTTTCTTGCATTCGAGCCTTCCAACTTGCCCCTCTGTTCAAAGGATACTGTTTTCTGCAAGGTTAAGAAAACCTACTTTTTATCTGATGACTGGATTAACTACTATGAAAAAATGAGAGTTACCTCTATTGTCTTTGAGCGGTAATTAAACTCCCTCAATCAAAATGGGTAACTCTTTTTTCATATTGAATTTTCAGACCTAGTTTTAACTATACAGAATATTAAAAATCCGATATCTAATTTTGATTTTCCGGTTCAATAAACATTTGTAGTTTATTAAGATAACTATTTGTTGGACTGGGATGATATGCAGATTCAACATAAAATCCGCTTAAACGCCAACCCAAAGGAATGGTGAATCGCTTATGATAGTACTGGCCATCTTGAGAAGAACCACATTGAAGTTCCTCACCATCTCGGTAAACTATCTTTATATATTCAAAACCATAAACAACTCTATTATTCCAATACCAATTCCCTATTCTCATATCAAAGTAATCAATATTTTCGCTACTAACGTAATAATTTGTCCCTCGAACATACGAACCTGTTATCCCTTGTTCTGGGGTTCCCATACCATCTACCCAAGCTCCACAGTGTAGAAGAAGAGTTGACTCTACATCATAGGTACCCGTTTGCCACGGAGTAACATAATGTCCATATATCGGAGATTGCTTAGAACGCTGATCAGGCACTAAAACAATAGAGCTAGAATCTTTGGTAGGAGTTTTCAGCGCTACGACAGCATTTTCTAAAGAGAGATCCAGGTAATTAGTACCGTCATCAATCATACCAATACTGTTTGTCACGATATTTTTCATTACCGCATTATTATCGAGTAGTCCTTTTGAAGAGTCAGCGACAAATAGCTCTACACTTTGAAACGGCGCTTCATTTCCTTCTGGATCAAACACAGCACCATTAATTTCATATGTGTTATTTCCCGAGTCGTTAATCCCATTCCATGTATAATTTAATGTCGAACTAAAATCTTTTACACTGTCACTGTTTAACAAGATACATGTCACAAAACCTGCACCATTTTCTTTTAGCAACTCAGAACTTCCGCCATTTGTCGCATCGAAACTTTTACCAGAGCCTTCGGAAAGCATATCTGCGCTCCAATATCCCGTCCCCGCTGGCCAGTTTTGTGTGGTGAACAGATTTCCTTGGCTGCTATTGAGTAGCTCCCACTCTCGGCTTATCGGTAGTCTTCCATTTCTTGTTGCACAGTAGTTTTGCGCTTGTTCAAGGTTCATGGTGACCACTTCCGCTCCTTTCGGCCCAGTGACCCCATCTTGTGCTTGATAATTCGTATACGCGGTATTGGTATAGTCCGCTAGCACCTTACTTGCAGGGGCCGTAAACGTAATATCTGCACCAATTGTTGAATCGTAAACCGTTACATCATCCCAATCTTGAACAAGGCTAAAATCAGGCTCTACTTCAAGATAAACTTGTCCAACCGCGTATCCACCGCGACCATCATTAATGGTGTAAGCAACTTCATGTGCTCCCGGTTCTGAGGAACGAAAAGTAAAGGTATGCTCAGATGCGGACGTAATTTCCGTCTCCGCATTGTAAGCTCTAACGGATTGGAGGATCACCGCATCTTCTGCATCAGAGATATAGTCCGTTAAATCAATCGTCACCAACATCCCTTTATCTAACTTTCCTTCACGGACATAGTTAAGGGCCACTGGCGGCGTATTCTGCGTATCAGAAACAGCAACATCAATCGTTCCTAGCTTGGTGACTGAACCATCTGTCATTGAGTAAGTAACTCGAGAAACGCCCACCTCAAATGGAGTAAAAGTAAGCACATTGTTCGCCGCATCGCTATCCACGATACCGGCGCCAAGCACAGGTGCATCAGACGATAGATAGAACACTGATGTATCAAGCTCCCCCGCTAATTCCTGAGAAAGGTCAATCACAACAGGCGTATCAATATCCGTCGTTTCTGCAAGGTTGGGTAATGTATTATCAGCTGCTGTTTCAGACACAGAAACACGAACAATTGAGGATTCCTCACCGACATAAAGCTCACTATTTTGTGGTGCGACTGTGTATTCGTATTGGCACTCTCCTACTTCGTCAGAGCTAGTCGTAAATGACTGTTTATTAATGGAGGTAACACGGCAACTATCTCCTGATATTGAACGCACAGATGCCACCTTCATCGACGCGTTGAGATCATTTGTTGCCAAAACGTCGATAGCAACCTCTTCACTCACCAATCCTTTAGATTGGATAGGAGAAGTTTCAATGTTCACTGCTTCGGGAGAGCTTCCTTCAACACTGTTGGATGATGAATCACTACCAGAACCACCGTTACACGCAGAAAGTAAGCACATCACCACTGGAGCTAGTATTAAAGACTTTTTCATTATGTTCTCCTAGTAAGCTGCCATGTGCAGTTCTGAAATACGATAGTTTGTTGAAGAGTTATTATTCTTTCCTCCAATCGATAACCAATATGGATTGGTTAGGTCAACTCCCCCTGTTATATTAAAAGAGCCTGAAGGTTCAGCAGGTCGTTCTTCGGTGAGAGAGGTATAAACAAAAACCGCCTCTCCTCTTTTATCAAACCAGTAATAACGGTCTGGGTCACGAAGGCTAATATTCGTAGAACTAGACACCTCTCCCCCTTCAAACAATGAGACGGGAGTAGAACCAAAAAGGTTTATATTCAAACCAAATGCTGTCGGCTCACCTACTGGGTATGGCCTAGTATTTCCTGTTTGCATAACCCCATCTTGCTCCCAAGAACTCTGATCACTTCCTAATTGCTGTATCATCACCGCAAACTCACCTATAGAAGAGCGGCTATCAGCCGTGACTCGAAATCTAATGACAAAGTTCTCGCCAAAAAAAGGGGTTTCATATATATGAAAAAGTTTGCTGTAGGTGATATTTGGTATCAACATCAACCCTTTTTCATCTGGCTCGTATACACTTTTGAGCCAATATTCATCGCTGCTCCATAGCAATGGGTCCGTAACATCAATGGCTAGATGATCGTCTTCAGGAACGAACGGAAACAATTCCTCTGCGGAGCTAACTTCAATTGATACTACCTCCTCGGTGAAAGAGATATCGAAATATGAATCGTTAATAACTCCTGAATCATTGGTAGTTAGATGGCTAATCGGTTCTCTATTCTGGAATACTCCCCGTTCATAAACTGATTCAAGTGTGACATCAATAAAAGGAGCAAGGTTGCCATCAGGATCAAAGACTTGAACCCTATAGTCATAGCGGTTAGATACCGCTGAACTACTTTCGATCACTGATGAGAAATCCTTAACACCTTCACTAAGATCAACACACGTTGTGTACATAGGCACAGTTTTTGATTGATTGCCAACCAGACCATCATTCAAATTAACCGTCGCGGC
>NZ_JAPHPY010000094.1:0-8508 GCF_026241575.1 Vibrio sp. Sgm 5 | reverse complement strand
AAATGAACCGCCCTGTGCGGAGCCGCATGCAGGGTGGTGTGGGGGCTGGAGGCTAGACACCTCCGGCTACCCGATTATATTGCCCGCACGACAGAGCCAAGTTTAGCGCCAAGGTGCTGAATTGGTTACAAATCTACTGGCTTTGAACTCAGATGTAAAACAGATAGTTCGAAACTCAATCATAGACAACAGAACGCACTTGGCTAAGAAGCGAAATGAGCTGAAATTAGAGTCACTCGACTAGCCTAAATGACAAAGAATTCGAGCGAGAAACCTGACAGCAAAGCGCGCTGAAGCCACAACTTACAATGAAGTTTCCACGAAAAAGAAGCCGCGCAAAATGAACTTGAGCCAGCAAAACTTACTAACGAGGAGACTTGCGTGACGTTGCAGCTAATTAACCGACAAACATTCTACGTGCGATGGTCATTTTGATGGCATTTTTCACGAAAAGAACAGGTGTAGTTCGGACGCAGAACAAAGATAAACGGATAATTTAACCCTTTGAATCTTATGCAATATAACGCCCAATTAAGGTGCGACAACGCTATAAAACCAAGCTAAACCATTGCACCGTAAACACAAATTTCAAACCGGAGTGAAATCGCCAAGCGTTAGGAGTCACTCTTAAATTGTTTGTTATATTGCCCGCACGATAGAGCCAAGTTTAGCGCCAAGGTTCTGAATTTACTACAAATCTACTGGCTTTAAACTCAGAAGTAAAACGGATAGTTCGAAACTCAACCATAGACAACAAAGCGCACTTGGCTAAGAAGCGAAATGAGCTGGAATTGGATACATTCGATTAGCCCAAATGACAAAGAATTCGAGCGATAAACCTGACAGCAAAATGCGCTGAAGCCACAATCTTCAATGCAGTCCCCACGAAAAAGAAGCCGCGCAAGATGAACTTGAGCCAGCAAAACTTACTAACGAGGAGACTTGCGTGACGTTGCAGCTAATTAACCGACAAACATTCTACGTGCGATGGTCATTTTGATGGCAACTTTCACGAAACGAACAGGTGTGTAGCTTGAACGCAGAACAAAGATAAACAGATAATTTAACCCTTTGAATCTTATGCAATATAACGCCCAATTAAGGTGTGAGTAACGCTACACCGAAACGACAGTATTTCGACTTAAACACACAATTTAACGCATAGTAAAAATGCCAAGCGTTACGAATCACTCTTAAATTGTTTGTTAGGGCTCCGAACTTGTCCTTCAGTTTGAACTTGAGATTGAGGTGGGGACTGATCGTGCGTTGTGGCTTCGTCATAGAAAAACATACCGCCTTGAACTAGCGTAAAAATTACCGCGGCGACTCCCAAGACTTTAAAGAAAGTATTATCTAGGGCTTTGTTCACTTTTTCAGACACATTGTAGTTTGACACCTTTACACGATTGTTCTTTAGAGCAAAATACATTGACTGGAACCAATAAACTTTTGACATAGTCGACTTGTGGAGTTTGACGTACTCCTTATCCCTAAATGCAACTACCTCTTCCTCACCATTTAGCATATCGCGGTGATTTCCGTCATTGAGGTCCTTAAGAGTCTGCATCCTCGGGTGATCGATGCTATTTTTTCCATACTTATCAAGAATCAAACTAGATAAATTTACTTTGTTTGTATCTCGAATACGTGGTGCTTTTTCTTTAGAAAGGACCTCATATCTATGAGCTAAAGCCTCAAAGCCATAGTTGATATTAGACATATTCCAGTGGAGCCAAATCGCGTTATCGACTTGCCTAACAAACTCGTAGAAATCCGATAGCATTTGTCTTTCAATTTCATTGTAGTTTTGGTCAATGTCCTCTCTACTGATATCCCGTTTTTCGGCAATCAAGTGAATGGAAAAGCTATGCATCGTATGACTTTGCAAATGTAGAACTGCAATAGACGTCACTCTCGGTGAGTAGTTTTCATTATTGTCGTTTAGGTTTTCACATGAATAGTGAATAACATACAAGCTGTTTTCACTTTCTTTGAGTTGTTTTAGTTTTTCTTTAACGCTCATTATTGTTTCCAGAGGAACTATCTATTCACTTAATTATGCCATTTCTTGCTTAATTGGAAAAGTTGCATATTTAGAGCCCTAACGCCCTGCTAAGGGGTGAGCAACGCAATACAAAAGCCGCCGCAAACCACCTTAATCACTAAAACCAACGCATAGTAAAAATGCCACGCGTTGCGAATCCCTCTTGAGCAGTTTGTTAGTCGCGAGGCACCGAGCGACAATTTTAAGCCAAACTAAACTTTGCGAACAACAAACTTTATGTGCTTTGATGCACTTAAGTAAGGCGTAGTCTCAAAGCAGCTATTCAATGAAACCACTTGGAACAAACAACGCCAAAGAAAACGAACTGACAACACCAAAAGGCGCTTTTGGAAAGCTAATCTCACAGTGCGGACTTTCAACGAAATCACTGAAACCACGTGGAATTTACAACATCAGAGAAAACGTCATTTCAGCGAGTAAATCGGCTTTTGTGCCGACAAACTCACCGAGCGGAGTTGCAACCAAAAACAGACTCTCGATCGCCCTACTCTGTAAGCACCAAAGAACAAAACAACCGCTAGGACAGGTACAAAACTTTGGATTTAAAACAGCTAGAACTAAGCTCTGATGATCGACGATTAATCGATGTACCAAGCAAACAGCTGCTAAATTTTAAGCTCAGAAACATGATTTTGATTGCTAGCTTTTTCTGGCGACTAACGCCCTGTTAAGGTGTGAGCAACGCTACACTGATGCCTCCGCATACCACCTTAAACACTGAACACAACGCATGCTAAAAATGCCACGCGTTGCGAATCACTCTTAAACAGTTTGTTAAATTTACACAGCGATCCAGCTACTTTTTAGTCCAGTAGACGAGTTTTTTCGCTGAATTAAACCTTTGTCTCTTAATTTGGCAAATTGGTATGTTACTTTTTCTGAGCGATCTATGCCTGTAAGATCTCGAGCTTGTAGATTATTAATTTCACCATTTGACTCGATAAACTTCATGATTAAGTTCTCTGGATCATCATTAGAACTATGCCTTAATATTATTTTTACATAGTTCCCATCCTCTCGAATTTCTGGATCTCGAAGTCCCATAGAACGCATACGTTGAAAAGCAGTATTCATACCCTCACCCAAATCTTTATTTGGGGAATCTTTATACTTAGACAGTATACGAACAATTTTTGAATTTCGTGAACATCGGTTTTCCAGTATATTTTCAGCTGTAACGAAGCCTGTAAATCGACCTGGGCTTTTGAATTCAATTCTGTTATTAAAAATACTAACTAGTACATTGTCAGATATTGCATAGTCTCGATGAATAACAGTGTTTACCAATATCTCCCAAATGGTTTCTTTAGGATATTTAGTTTCTACTAGCCCTTTGACTTTCCAGACCTTGTTTTTAGATAAAAACAAAGCAATTTTTGCATATGCATCCTGAATTTGCTGGTATAGCGATCCTTCAATTGCAATATTGTCTTCAGTCAAAGCATCTCGGTCAATATCTTCACCATCTGTATCATAACGGACAATTCTAATTGCACATTGCTTCGGTAGCTCTGCTGAAGGGTTTTCAGAGAATAAGAGAACCGCGGCTACTGTAGGAGCCCATGTCTCAGAATCGACCAACTTTTCTTTTAAGAGAAATGTTATTGGGTCAGGGGCTCTAATTGGCAGCTCTGATAAAAACTTTGCCAGCTCCACACTAGAATCTAACTCATCAACAGAAGCAGAATTAACAAGGGAGTCTTCTTCAGAAATGATTCCCTTGGCATGAGTTAACTCTAATATTTTTATTGGTGCTGTTACTGGAAGTGACTGCGCCCCCTGACGAAGAAATATTTTTTTCTTCGCAGTTTCATGCACCGACAGCCCCTTGTTAACTTTTACTCGTAAAACGTAATTTCTTGACTCATTAATTCTAGTTAAAAAGTCAAAACGAAAGTCAACTGAAGGCACTAGTTCACTCAACGCCTGAATAACTGAGTTATAAGCTTCCGTTGACTCTTGACCTTGCCATCTTTTTTCTGGGACAGCTTCATCTTTATCATCAGCAACTCCAACAAGTATTTCACCACCGTCAGCATTAGCAAATGCAACAGCAATTTTTTGAACTTTCTCACCTTTTAAGCCAAATGCTTTTCTGTCAAAAAAATGGTCTTCATCTTTAGTACAATAGTACAAAGACTCCTTCTCTTGTAATTCTACGATTTTCACTGTAGTCCCTATTTCCTAACCAACCTGTAAATTTAACGCCGCGTTAAGTAGTGAGCAACGCTACCACGAAACCAAACATTACCACCTTAAACACAAAACCCAACGATAGCACTAAAAATGCCAAGCGTTGGGAATCTGTCTTAAACGCATTGTTAGGTGTTTACCACTTACGCTCAAAATTGGTTCTGACAACTCGTGAGATATATGAGTTTAAGCCTCGTCCTTGTCTAGCAAGGTCTTGCATTTGCTCAACCACTGCTGCCCCTGGTCTCTGACTCGTATATAAATAATATAGCCATCTTCCAGACATGAATTTTACTGTGATTGAATCGCCATCAATCTCATATGCCTCTACATTAGAGTTACCATTACGGTTCATATACGGTGTCATACTTAAGCCCTCTTATTCTGAATAAATCTGAAACTTCAAAAAAACGCCTTCAGTATGCAACAAAACACTCAACAGAAACGAGATATGGGCACCAATTCTATAATGACACCTAACGCCGCATTAAGTAGTGAGCAACACTACCACTTTACTAAACCATTGCACCGTAAACACAAAACTCAACTTGAATTGAAAACGCCGAGTGTTGCGAATCTGTCTTAAATGCCTTGTTAGTTTACCTACATGATGAAGCTAAAGTTTAGCGCCAAGATGCTGAATTAGTTATAAAACTACTGGCTTTGGACCCAGATGTAAAACTGAAAACTACAAAACTCAAACCCAACTAACAAAACGAACTTGGCTAAGAAGCGACATGCGCTAAACAACCAAAATTGAAGCTCTCAAACTGACAAAAGATTGGTTCGACCAACTCGACAACTAAATGCGACTAAAAACCAATATTCACGGATTAGCCACCAAGAAAAAGAAACCACACCAAAGAACTATCACGAAAAAGTTAGAGTCAGTAAGTGACTACGCAACCGCAAACGCTTCACATATAGTGCCACCGGAAAGGTCGTGAGGTTAGTAAACCAACAGGTGAAAATCACAATCACCAGACAAGCTCTCGAAATAAAACCCCTTTTCTACTCTTGTAAACTAACGCCCAATTAAGGGGTGAACAACGCCTCCCCCAAACCTAATGCATTGTGCCATAAACACTAAATTTGAAGTAGAAGCAAAAATGCCAAGCGTTGTGAATCCCTCTTAAATTGATTGTTATAACACAATTGCTACACATCACTTTCCGTTAGCATTTGACGACAATTTCTTACTGTAAGGACACGAATTTCATGACTGAGGCTATATATGATTCGGTAGTGGCCAAAAAGGATTTCACGATAATTAGTATGAGGTAACTCAGGAACCATTCGCCCCATTTCAGGCATATTTGAGAGAAGTTCGGTTTTATCGAAAACCTCATTAACCCAGCTTTCTGCTGCCACTGGGTTATCCAGTGAAATAAACTCGGCTGCATCACCTAACTTTTGTAATGCTAGTGGTGACCAGACTACTTTCATTTCTTAATACGCCCCAACACTTGAGCGCGAGCGTCTTCATTGGAAACACCTAAACCTGAAGCTAATTGTGCCTCAGCAGTACGCATTTCTTCCAGTAACTCGATCTTCTCCTGCATTGCTTCATATTCCGCAACATCAAGGACAACCGCAACACCCTTACCACGTTGTGTGATTACTAATGGTCTACGAGTTTCGTTAATCTGTTTAATAAATGACGTTACGCCAGCACGAAATTCAGACAAAGGCTGAATATCTTGGTCAAAGTGGATACGGCTCATGTTGAACTCCTAACAGTACAATTTAATGTACAAATAATAGTTCAAATAGCCTTTTTGAGCAATAGCCTGATTTTGTGTTATAACGCCCTGTTAAGGGGTGAGCGACGCAATACCGATGCCCCCGCATACCACCTTAACCACTAAAACCAACGCATAGTAAAAATGCCACGCGTTGCGAATCCCTCTTGAACAGTTTGTTAGTTTGCATTTCACACAAATCGCACGATTTAATTAAATTGAACATTTCATGCGATGCATTATAATCTAACTGTACACTCAATTGGGAACTGACCATGCATACATTAACAGCCAATGATGCCAAACGAAATTTCGGCGAACTACTTCTGAGCGCACAACGCGAGCCAGTAAAAATCAGCAAAAACAGTAAAGATACTGTCGTTGTCATGTCCATTCGTGACTTTGAAGAGCTAGAAGCTATGAAAGTTGAGTACCTCAAACACTGCTTTAAGTCAGCTAAAGAAGACTTGAACAATGGAAACACTGTTGATGGCGAAAGCTTTCTGAACTCGCTGTAACTAACTTATGCAAAAGAACAAATACAAGCTAAGTAACTTAGCGCAATCTCACTTGCGCAAAGTAAAAAACTACACTGTTGAAAACTTTTCTGAATTACAGTGGCGTAACTACAAAGATACTCTGCTATCAGGGTTTCAGATGCTAGCTGATAATCCAGGCTTAGGAAGAAGTTGTGACGAGATATACCCAAATGGCTTTTATTTCCCGATTGGAAAACACACAGCTTATTTCACCAAAGAACATGACTTTATCTTAGTCGTTGCTGTCTTAGGTCAATCACAGCTACCCCAGAATCATCTGAAATAACACGACTTTCACCCTAGAAATAATAACTGGGGTGAGAGTTTATCCATGCAAACTAACGCCTTGTTAAGGTGTGAGGTACGCAATACTGAAGCCTCCGCATACCGCCTTAACCACCAAACCTAACGCATAGTAAAAATGCCACGCGTGCCGAATCACTCTTGAACAATTTGTTAGGCAAATCTACCAATCTGACTCGGCGTACTGTTCTGGTTTTTCTCCAATTTCTTTTACAAGCCTTGGGTATTCAACCCCATCAACGAATGACTTTGGTTTACTGCGTGTTTTAGAGATTTGGAACTTCCAATCATCACCAAAATCGAACCAATAAAAAAGTTTCTTACCTTTAGGAAGTGGAAATAATCCATACAATTGAGTGTCCAGAGAGTACTGCCTATCATCAAACGTCTCTCTGCTGGACCCGAATTCGCGTCGAGATATGAAAAAGTCATAGAGATGATCATTTTCAAAGCCAACGGCACTCTGAATTATTGTGTGCAACTCACGCAATGACGTGTTTTGCGCAATCTCAATTTCGCAGCCCCAGTCTTCAAAGGCATAAATACCCGAAACTAAGTCGATTTTTATTGTTATGTACATACTAACCTCGTATTTGCCTAACGCCCTGTTAAGGTGTGAGCAACGCAATACCGATGCCACCTTAACCACTAAAACCACTAAAACCACTAAAACCACTAAAACCAACGCATAGTGAAAATGCTACGCGTTGCGAATCACTCTTAAACAGTTTGTTAAGTGAATTCTCACAACAAGCTCAATCCACTTCTTACAAATGCGATCCTCTCTAAGCTAGAGCATAAATTTGGTGGCGCGTCATTCCCACGTAGAGCACTTACAGTTGTGTTAATTGACATTGTACTTCTCGACTTTCCGACACCTAGTTTCAAATCTATTGCATTAAGTTGCTCTCTCATCAACTCTAAAATTTGTGGGTCATACTTCTCTACTAGTACTTTTAACACCGGAGAAATAACTGTTAATATTGCTTCTCCATACTCAATTGCTTCAATTCTACTTGGAATCTTTCCCTTATGGATGACCTCATTTCTGAATTTTATACATTTATTTGATAGTTGAGGTGGAGTCTTTTTCTCAACCAACTGATACACGAAAAGATAAGCGCCAAATTGCCTTTCGGATTGGTTTGAGACCAGTTTCCATAACTGCGATGTTTGTTCTAAATTAATACCAGCAGAACGGTAAAGGATATTGATAACATATTCGTAAAACCTCTCCAAAGAAGAGGTGAAAGAGCTAACTGCCTCTCTGTAGTAACCGTCATGAATGGCGTTTAAGCCAAGCTCAAAGAGTATTTCAAATTTTGGGTTCTTCAATTTAACCGTAGATTCATGTTGCTGAGCACATGTAAAACTATAACATCCGCTATCTTGAAGCTCAGCAGAATAAACGTTTGAACCAGCACTCACGGTAGTCCCATGACAATCCATACAGGTAAGATATATTCTCATTTTTCCTCTATTCACTTAACGCCCTGTTAAGGTGTGAGCAACGCAATACCGAAGCTCCCGCATACCACCTTAAACACCAAACGCAACGCATAGTAAAAATGCCACGCGTTGCGAATCACTCTTAAACAGTTTGTGTACGCCCAGCATGGGCATGAACTAATGAGGTGAAAGTCCTCTGTAGGAAAATCACCATTTA
>NZ_JAPHPY010000093.1:0-8585 GCF_026241575.1 Vibrio sp. Sgm 5 | reverse complement strand
TCACACACACGTGAAAGAGTTCAAAAAAAATACCCAAGCTACAAGCTTGGGGATTTGTGTATAAGAGACAGGCGATAGGCAGGCTCTTAGCGTTATCCAGATATTGATAATGAATCGGTTAGCAAGCGAAGGATTTCATTACGCCGTTTCTGAGACAGTGTCTGGTTTATCTTCATCTGCAAGATCTGTTTCGCCTTTGCCTTTCGAGATTTTGATAACGTAAGCCGCTGCAGCAAGAGCGAACAAAATGCCAGAGATTGTCGAGATTTGCATTGGTAGACCGAAGCCTAGCGTGCTGTTGTTCAAAATGAAAGTGACACACACGGTTGTCATGAAGACTGCTGGGATAGTCGTAATCCAATGCAGTTTGTTGTGACGTAGTAGGTAAGCCGACGCAGTCCAAAGCATCATTACTGCTGTTGTTTGGTTTGCGAAACCGAAGTAGCGCCAGATGATACCGAAGTCTACTTGAGTCAGAATGCCACCGATAACGAACAATGGTAGAGCCATTAGAAGACGGTTACGCAGTGTTTTCTGTTCCATACCGAAGTACTCAGCAAGAATCAGGCGGCTTGAGCGGAATGCTGTGTCACCTGATGTGATTGGCAGAATAACAACACCAAGGAAAGCAATCACACCACCGAATACACCCAGTAGACCGAATGAAGCGCTGTATACCACGTTACCAGGACCACCGTTTTTCACTGCTTCTGCAAGACCATCAAGCGTACCGAAGAAAGACAGAGCGATAGCACACCAGATTAGCGCGATAACGCCTTCACCAATCATTGCACCGTAGAATACGAAGCGACCGTTCTTCTCATTTTCCATACAACGCGCCATCAGTGGAGACTGAGTTGCGTGGAAGCCAGAGATAGCACCACATGCGATAGTGATGAATAGTGCAGGCCATAGAGGCATATCGTTCGGGTTCAAGTTAGTCAGCATGTCGCTTATTTGGAAGTCACCCATCACAGTGTGTTCGCTAGAGAAAGCAATAGCAGTCATTAGACCTACAGACATGAAGATCAGTAGTGCGCCAAACAATGGGTAGAAACGACCGATGATTTTGTCTACGGGAACAATTGTCGCGATGATGTAGTAAGCGAAAATCAACACAACCATGGTTGTCATGCTTACGCTAAAGCTCGTTTGGTCGTTGATTAGGTTTGTGATCATGCCTGCTGGCGCTGATACGAATACCACACCAACAAGAAGCAATAGGACAATGGCAAAGATGTTCATAAAGTGTTTTGCGCCATTACCTAGGTAGCGACCCGTAATTGTTGGTACTGATGCACCACCGTTACGAACAGAAAGCATGCCTGAGAAGTAATCGTGTACCGCGCCTGCGAAGATACAGCCGACAACAATCCAAAGCATTGCAGCAGGACCGTATAGGGCACCCATGATTGGGCCAAAGATAGGACCAACACCTGCGATGTTCAGAAGCTGAACAAGGTAAACACGCTTGGTTGACATTGGAACGTAGTCAACGCCGTCCGTTTTAGTATGAGCTGGCGTTTGACGATTCTCATTGATGCCGAAAATCTTCTCAACGAAAGCACCGTAGATGAAGTATCCACCGATGAGGGCTGCGACACAGGTTAGAAACCACATCATAGCAATTGTCCTTGGTTTGTTAGGTAGGGTAATTTTTTAAGCTCAGGATGTATGGTATTCATCTCTTTTGTTAAGCGCATTCGCTCTATGGATGAGTGGTCGAATAGAGAAGCGAGTGGTCGATATAACGGTTAAGTGGTTTTATCGTTTGCCTAGTGGTCGTGCTTAGGACTGAGCGGTTCTATCAACGATTAAGCGGTGGTTATCAAGGGTGAGCGGCGAGTTCGAGAGTTAAGTGGTGAAATCAACAGATAAGCGGCAAAGCACAGGCTTTAGTGGTAAGCTTGTTTTGAAAACAATTAGTTAAGGAAGAATGATGAAAAAGGCAACGTTAGGCTTGGCGCTGGCTTTACTAGCAGGGTGTGCGGCAACAACGGAAGAACTGGCGCAGTCCGGAGATTGGTACCAGATCGGTTATCAAGATGGTGTCGCTGGACATACCTCTCGTACCATGAAAGAACTTCGCTCGTTAGGAAATGTAAAGCAAGGAGATTATGACCAAGGCTACCTTGAAGGGGTGACGGAATATTGTAATCCTGATTTTGCTTACCAAATGGGCTTGTCTGGTCAGTATTATGAAGGTGTATGTGAGGGAACGCCTGGAGCACAAAAATTCCGTATGGAATGGCAACGTGGCTGGAACGAATACAGCAACTAGATCTGTTTCATAATCAAGACTGTGGTTTTGCTTGTTGATCTTCTGACATTTGAATTTTATTGCTTTGCTGTACTTATGGCTTGAGATTCAATCAGAAGTGAAATAAAAACATGAAGAAGTATTTTTTGGTCGCATTAGCATTGTTGCCCTTAACGGTCGGTGCGACCAACGTGTTGAAAGAGTCGATTAAGATGAAGCGTAAATACGATCACGATAAGCATCGTATTACCAATACCATCAACAATACCAAGCGTAATATTAAAGAAGTCACTGACGGTACTTATGTCGAGAACCAAGTGAAGCGAGAAGTAAACCAAACCACTCGCAAGTACACCAATAAAGTAGAGGATGTTAAGAACATAACGAATCCTGATCACATCAAACGTAAAGCAAATGACAAGCTTAACCAAGAGTTTGATGAATGGTTGTATGAAGACTAAATCTTGATATCTAAAACAAAAAAGGAGACCACGAGGTCTCCTTTTTGTTTGTCTTGTATCTACAGGTTTGAGTTGCCGGACTCAAGATTTATTTCGGCTGGTGGTTTTCCACTGCTTTGCGTAAGAAGCCGTCTTGGTGGTGCAGGTGAGCACGAGCAGATTCAATATCAAGATCGGTCAGGATCATTAAGATCGCCAGTTTCACCTCATAACCAGTTTGTTTAAGTACGTCGGTAGCTTGTTCTTTGCTGCAATCGGTCGCTTGCATCACAATACGTGCGGCGCGTGCAACGAGCTTGTTGTTGGTTGCTTTCACATCGACCATTAAGTTTTGATAACTCTTACCCAAACGGATCATGCTGGCAGTAGTCAGCATGTTCAGAACCAGTTTCTGCGCGGTACCTGATTTCAAACGTGTTGAGCCAGTCAATGCTTCAGGGCCAACAACAGGGCTAATTGCGACGTCGGCAATGTCAGCGATTGGAGAATCTGGATTACAAGATAGTGCAATCGTGGTTGCACCGATCTCGTTGGCGTACTCCAAACCACCAATGACATAAGGCGTTCGGCCACTTGCAGCGATACCTACGACCACATCGAGATTTGTGAATTTGATATCTTTTAGGTCTTGCTCACCTAAAGCCGGCGAATCTTCCGCACCTTCTTTTGCTTTTAGAATCGCCTCTGGGCCACCTGCAATCAGACCGACCACCATCTTGTCAGATACGCCAAATGTTGGCGGACATTCCGATGCATCAAGCACACCTAAACGGCCACTGGTGCCAGCGCCCATATAAACCAGACGACCGCCGACTTTAAACGCGTCGGTGATCTTATCCACCGCGAGTGCGATTTCGGGTAAAACCTTCTCAACCGCAAGTGGTACGAGCTTATCTTGCTGATTAAGTCGCTGAACAATGTCCAGAGAGGGCAGTAAATCGATGTCCATCGTATCTGGGTTACGACCTTCTGATACTAGGTGGGCAAGAGCAGCAATAAGCGCGTCATTTGTCATAGTGGTTTAAGCCTTTTGAATACTGATTTCGATTTATTTTGTCGCTGTGTCTGGCACAACGCATTTAGTTTTTAGGATAGAGCACACCCAGCGAAGCAAGACGGCTCGCACCAGTCACTTCAGGTAAGTTGCTCGGCAGCCCGTCAATATGTCGCTGAGCAAGCCAAGCAAACGCCATGGCTTCCATGTAATCGCCATCGACACCTTTATCATCCGTTGTTGCGACTTGCCACTGCGGCAGAAGTTCCGCTAAACGTTGCATCAGTAGAGGGTTTCTCGCCCCTCCGCCACACACCAACAGCTGTGGCTGCTGACCATACGTGAATTTCTCCACTTCGTTTGCAATGGTCTTCGCCGAGTATTCACACAGCGTGCGTTGTACATCTTGTGCTGAGATATTGTGGTTGGCTAACTGATGATGCAGCCAATCGATATTGAACAGCTCTCGACCAGTGCTCTTAGGCGTCGACATGGCGAGGTAAGGCTCTGCTAAGAGTTGAGTTAGTAGTGTTGCATCGGTGTTGCCTTGCAGAGCAAATCGCGCGTCTTTGTCGAAGCCTTGTCCTGTGTGCTGTTCATACCATGCATCCATCAACATGTTGCCTGGGCCAGTATCGTAGCCGATCACTGCTTGGTCAGGATGCAGTACCGAGATATTGGCAATTCCACCGATGTTAAGCACCACGGTGGTGGAATCTTGCATGGCAAAAATACTTTTATGGAAGGCAGGGACGAGCGGTGCACCTTGGCCACCTAACGCCATGTCTTTACGACGAAAATCTGCCACGGTATCAATGCCAGTTTTGACTGCAATGATGTTGGCATCACCCAGTTGGGTGGTGAAGGGCTGTTCGCCAGTCGGCTGATGGAACACGGTTTGACCATGATTACCAATGGCTCGGATTTGCTCTGCGGAATAGCCGGATTTATCCAGTAGCTGTAAAACCGCATCGGCAAACAGATGGCCAAGTTGGTGGTCGAGCTTACCAATGGCTTTTAGATTCGTGTCTTGCCCAGTGCAAACCGACAAAAGCGTCTGCTTAATATGAGCAGGCATTGGGTAATCATCGTGTGCGAGCAAGCGAACACGGTTATCTTCAATTTCAACCAGTGCGGTATCTACACCGTCCATACTGGTTCCAGACATCACACCGATATACAGTTTGTTAAGATTCACAGCCAATTCCGTCAATTCTTCGATTCACTTATTGTAAAGCAATTCTGAAGCGAATAACCTCATCGAATACGAGATATTCAGCCGATTTTGAGGAGAAAAAATGGGACCGTTATGGGTTGATGTTGCAGGCTATGAACTGACTGCAGAAGACAGAGAAATTTTGGAGCATCCAACGGTTGGTGGTTTGATTTTATTTACGCGTAACTATCACGACAGCAAGCAGCTTCAAGCTCTTACCCAATCTATCCGCAAAGCGGCGAAACGTCCGATTTTGATTGGTGTTGATCAAGAGGGCGGACGTGTTCAGCGTTTCCGTGAAGGCTTTTCATTGATTCCTGCGGCAGACGAATACGCCAAACACCAAAACAGTGAAGATCTGGCCCGCATGGGCGGTTGGTTGATGGCTGCTGAGCTGATTGCTCATGATATCGACCTAAGCTTCGCGCCAGTGTTGGATAAAGGTCACCAATGTAAAGCGATTGGCAGCCGTGCTTTTGGTGAGGATTTAGACACCATTTTGCGTCACAGCACTGCTTATATGCAGGGTATGAAGAGTGTCGGTATGGCAACAACAGGTAAGCACTTCCCGGGTCATGGTGGTGTGATTGCTGATTCACACTTAGAGACACCGTATGACGAGCGTAGCGATATCTTTGAGCAAGACATGGCTATCTTCAAAGCGCAAATCGATGCTGGCATCTTAGACGCGATGATGCCTGCTCACGTCATTTTCCCAAATTATGATGACCAACCTGCTAGCGGCTCTGAGTATTGGCTTAAACAAATCCTGCGCCAGCAACTTGGTTTTAAAGGTTTGATCTTCTCTGATGATTTGACCATGGAAGGTGCCGCAATTATGGGTGGTCCTGCCGAACGTGGCGCACAAGCATTAAACGCTGGCTGCGATATGCTGCTGGTTTGCAACAAGCGCGATGCGCAAGTTGAGGTGCTTGATAATCTACCCATCACTTCTGTTCCCCTCGCTGATGCCTTGTTGAAGAAACAGAGCTTTTCTCTAAGCGAGCTAAAACTTTCGCAAGAGTGGAAAGATGCCTCTGAAGCTATGAAGCGATTGGTTGGCTAGCCATCTCACCCCTGAATAATGGTTTGTTCAGGGTGAGACGTAAACTTTCTAAAACATCCATTTAAAGCCGAAGTGCTCTGCATTTCGGCTTTTTCTTTTAATGTAAATTTAAATTTACACTGGATGTTTTTTATTATGTACGGTTGTAATTCTTTTTTAGCCTGTTATCTTGTCCATAAGGCTTAGTTGTCTCACCAAGGAATTGGTTGGGTGTAAAAAATAATATACAGGTCAAGGTTATGCAAAGAAGTGAATTGAGCAACATTAACATCTGCGAAGAACAAGTTCTTATCACGCCTGAGGAGCTAAAAGTTAAGCTTCCTCTAAGTGAAAAGGCCCGTCGTTTTATCCAAGATTCTCGTCAAACCATCGCTGATATCATTCACAAAAAAGATCATCGTCTACTCGTTGTATGTGGACCATGTTCTATCCATGACGTAGACGCTGCGAAGGATTACGCCAAGCGTTTAAAAGCACTTTCAGAACAACTAAGCGACCAACTGTATATTGTTATGCGTGTTTACTTTGAGAAGCCTCGAACCACGGTTGGTTGGAAAGGCTTGATCAATGACCCACACCTAGACGGCAGCTTCGACATTGAACATGGGCTGCATGTTGGTCGTGAACTGTTGGTTGAACTCGCTGAGATGGATATTCCGCTGGCAACAGAAGCTCTTGACCCAATTAGCCCACAATACTTGGCAGATACCTTTAGTTGGGCAGCAATCGGCGCTCGTACGACTGAGTCACAAACACACCGTGAGATGGCAAGTGGTCTCTCAATGCCTATCGGCTTTAAGAATGGTACGGACGGTAGTTTGGCAACGGCGATCAACGCAATGCAAGCGGCTTCTTCTAGCCACCGTTTCATGGGTATTAACCGTGAAGGTCAAGTAGCGCTTCTGACTACGCAAGGCAACCCGAATGGTCATGTGATTCTTCGTGGTGGTAAGCAGACCAATTACGACTCAGTATCCGTTACTGAGTGTGAGCAAGAGATGGCGAAGTCCAACCTTGATGCGTCCTTGATGGTGGATTGTAGCCATGCGAACTCACGTAAAGATTACCGCCGTCAGCCGTTAGTTGCAGAAGACGTGATTCACCAGATTCGAGAAGGCAACAAGTCGATCATTGGCTTGATGATTGAGAGCCATATCAATGAAGGTAACCAATCTTCTGACCTAGCTCTTGAAGAGATGAAATACGGCGTATCTATCACCGACGCATGTATCAATTGGGATTCAACTGAGGCACTATTACGTCATGCACACGAAGAGCTGGTGCCTTTCTTAGAGAATCGCCTTAAAGGCTAAAACGGAACTTATTTAAGGAACATCAATGGCAGTTGAACTTAACGCATTGCGCGATCAGATTGATGCAGTCGACAAGCAAATGCTAGAGCTACTCTCTCAGCGTTTAGCGCTAGTAGAGAAAGTGGGTGAAGTAAAAAGCGAACACGGTTTGCCAATTTACGCCCCAGATCGTGAGGCGGCAATGCTGGCATCACGACGAGCTGAAGCTGAAAAAATGGGGATCCCTCCACAGCTGATAGAAGACATTCTTCGTCGAACAATGCGTGAGTCTTATGCCAGCGAGAAAGATTCCGGTTTTAAGTGTTTGAACCCAGAATTGCGCTCAGTCGTTATTATTGGTGGTAATGGCCAGTTAGGTGGTTTGTTCGGACGTATGTTCAAACTGTCTGGATACCAAGTGAAAGTCTTGGGCAGTAAAGACTGGGAGCACGCTGACGAAATCTTAAAAGACGCTGGCCTGGTGGTCGTGACTGTGCCAATCCATTTAACTGAAGGTGTGATTGAAAAGCTCGGTAACCTGCCACAAGATTGCATTCTTTGTGATCTGACTTCTATCAAGTCCAAGCCACTGCAAGCTATGTTAAATGTACACTCTGGCCCGGTTGTTGGTCTCCATCCAATGTTTGGTCCTGATGTGCCAAGCTTAGCGAAACAGGTGATTGTGTACTGCGATGGTCGTGAGAATGAGCAATACCAATGGCTACTGCAACAGTTTGGTATTTGGGGCGCAAGCTTGTGCCAGATCGATGCGCAAGAGCACGATCATGGTATGACTTTGATTCAGGCGCTACGTCACTTTACTTCCTTCGCTTACGGTATGCACCTAAGCAAAGAAAACCCTAATATTGAACAATTGTTAAAGCTGAGCTCGCCAATTTACCGCTTGGAGCTAGCGATGGTAGGGCGTCTGTTTGGTCAAGACCCAAATCTATACGGTGACATCATTCTTTCATCACAAGAAAACATCGATATGATTAAGCGTTTCCACCAACGCTTTGGTGAAGCTTTGTCTGTTTTAGACAGTAAAGACAAGGCTGAGTTTGTCGAAAGCTTCGAGCAAGTGAGCGATTGGTTTGGTGAGTACTCTCAGCAATTCATGAACGAGAGTCAGAACCTACTTAAGCAAGCGAACGATAATATCCATCGTGGCTAATTCCCTATTTTAGATGCAAAAAGAGCAGCACATTGGCTGTAATGTCGATCAGTTAAGAAATTAATAGACTGATCAATTGAACGATCCCACCAGTGTGTAAAAATCCGATAGACCATGTCTAT
>NZ_JAPHPY010000092.1:0-8967 GCF_026241575.1 Vibrio sp. Sgm 5 | reverse complement strand
ATATGGTTCACCTCGTTCTGAGAGCCTACTCTAAGCGTAGGGCTTGAGAGTGAGGCGGACCATATAATTAGCCCCGATGTTTCCATCGGGGCTTTCATTTAGACAGGATAATTTAGCTTGGAAGGAATTAAGCTTCCGCGCGTTTTAGATGTACTTCTTCTTCTTCGACCCCAGCTTTTGGATCGTTGAAGCGAGCTTCATCCAATGCGCCTTCCGATTTAGCAACAATGATAGTCACTGCACTGTCACCGGTGATGTTTACTGCGGTACGAATCATATCAAGTAGACGGTCAACACCCATGATAAGTGCAATACCTTCTAGTGGTAGACCTACTTGGTTCAATACCATTGCTAGCATTACTAGACCAACACCAGGAACACCTGCGGTACCGATCGACGCCAATGTTGCCGTCATGATAACCATTAGGTAGTCGCCCATAGTTAGGTCGATATTGAATGCCTGTGCGATGAACGCTGTCGCCACACCTTGCATGATCGCCGTACCATCCATGTTCACGGTTGCACCCAGCGGTACTGTGAACGATGATACGCGGTTCTCAACACCCATGCGGTGCTTAGCCGTTTCCATTGTCACTGGAATCGTCGCATTCGATGATGCTGTCGAGAAAGCAAACATGATCGCGTCTTCCATCTTACGTAGGAACGTAATTGGGTTTAGACCCGTGAAGCCTTTTAGCATCAAGCTGTAAGTTACAAGGCCGTGCAGCAATAACGTACCTGCTAGTACAACAAAGTATTCAGCAAGGTTGAAGATTGCGCTTAGACCAAGACCGGTAAACAGCTTCGCCATTAGGAAGAACACACCGTAAGGCGCTAGGTTCATCAAAATCGCAACCAATTTCATGATGACTTCATTCAGATCAGAGAAGAAAGCGGCAATACGCTCGCCTGGCTTACCCGCTGCACTGATCGCGATACCGAATAGTACGGCAAACACGATAACTTGCAGGGTTTTACCTTCTGCCATCGCGCTGATTGGGTTAGTCGGGAACATATCAATGATCACTTGACCCAAAGATGGCGCTTCTGCTGATTTGAATGAACTTGCTGCGGTTAGGTCTGCACCAGCGCCTGGCTGGAATAGCGTACCCATGGTTAAAGCAAGTGTGATTGCGATAGCGGTTGTTGCTACGTAGAAAGCAAGGGTTTTACCACCCATGCGACCCAATGTTGATAGGTCTTTTAGGGAGCTGGTACCACAAACTAGCGAAACAAATACTAGCGGTACGACAAGCATTTTTAAGCTGGCAACGAAGATCTGTCCACCAACTTCGAATAATCCATTAACAATGTATGCGTCGACAAATCCGTTGTCGGCGAAAAGTGTGCGAATTGCAAATCCTGTCAAGATACCCGCTACCATACCCAAAATTACGCGGCTGGTGAGCGACATCGGTTTCTTGGTATTCATGAGAACACTCCTTATAGTTATGCACCTTAAGTTCACTTCAAGGCGGCGAGCAGATTAGCAGTGGAGTGCGAAAATACGAAAGAATAATCGTCTGAATGGTTAATAGATGTGAAGTTAGTCACTCTAAAAAATAGAATTTTAACTAACCAGTAGCGAATTGAATGGTTAAAAAGTTTTCAATTTAACAAATTTATCGAATATACAACTGATAGAAATGATTTCTTACATTCTCAGTTAGTAGAAAACAGTATGCATAAAAGTGAGGCTTTTGATGCTCAGTGCATAACTAAGCATCATTTATTCATCTTACTTCCAGGTTATTGCTTTAACGGTGGGCGAGTTTTTTCATCAACGCTTTGAGCGAAGTTCGACAATGCTTGGTAGTCGGCTGGAGACCAAGTGGAGCGTGACTTTAGCGCGCTAGGCAATGACGAAAATGCTTTTTCCTTGTCTTTTGCTATTAGTTCGACGCTCATCCACTGATCGATGGGTTGTCGATCGGCAAAGTAAGCATCTAATGAAAGCTCATGGTTCGCACCGGAGTAATTGGGTGTTAGTTGTAGCGCCATATGGTAGTCGCGGAATCTCACTACCCATTTATCTGGCAAGCGTTTTGAACTATCCCACCATACTCCGTCTAGTTGTTGAATCTTTGCTTTTGTCACGGATTTAGGTTGTGCTTGCAGATCCTTTAATGCTTGTTGGAAAGCGCTGTCCATGGCTTTTGAAAAACTTTTAGGTGTTAGATCTGGGTTACTGAGCAGTACCTGTTTTGCTAGGTTTGCACCAAGCATATTCGAGTAAAGATCTTCAGAGGAAAACGCAGAGGCCAGCTCTTTAAAGCCACTCACCGATACCATGCCAAACCATTGAGCGATTTCATGCCATTGTGCGAGACGAAAAGCAGTCAGTGCTGCAGCTTGAGCGCTGCGTTCGATGTTTTCTTGCTCGCTGAGTTTGTTTTTATGCTCGTACCAACGAATACGTCGAACACGCAATTCTTCAGGCAGATCTAAGTGTGCTGCTCTGCCTAAATAGTGTCGATTTAACTGAAACAGATAGTAGGTGTAATCTGAGGTGTCCCGCACGTGTGCCGTATCAATAAAGCCGCCTAATTCGGTAAAAATCAGACCATTGGCTTCTTCATTTAATCCAAGCAGACTGCCGGGTACAGACTCACTGCCGTCATTGTAGTGGTGAGTACCCACTTCGTTGCTAGACAATACATTTTCTAAGGAGAAGAAGGGTACTGGCACGCTTCCTAACTCAGCTTTGAGATCGACTCCGAATGCGCAACATGGCCTGACGCCCACGGGCGCTTTCAGTGCTTGTGCTTGGACGAACCCGCTACAAAGGCTAAGTAGTAATAGTGCTGCTTTCTTCAAACCATACTCCTAGAATGCTTCATTGATTTGGAAATAAAAACCGGTGCTGTCTTTACCTATACCAAGGTCGACACGGACATTAATGCGTGCTTTAAAGGCGAATCGATAGCCAACGCCGACGGTTGGTAGCCAGCTGCTGGCAAACAAATCGTGGTAGGTTGGCGCAATGTTACCTGCACCTAACCAACCGACCACACCGTGACGACCAGAAATGGTGTGGCGAATTTCTACTTGTGTCGAAAGCTGATGTTTGTCGCGATACTGCCCTTGGTAGTACCCACGCATGCGTTGATCATCACCCAGTTGGGCGTAATCGAACCAAGGCGCATCACCGAAAATAGATTGTGAATATACCTCCATCGCAACAATCGTCGTGTCAGACCATTGTTGGTAAAGGCGGTAGTTGGCAATAAGATTGTCGTAGTCTTCATCACTGCCCAGTGAATCTCTGTTCGCAACCCATTCGATATCGAGAAATTGCCCTTTCATGGGATTAGGTTCGAAATCGCGAGTATCGTATTCCATTCCGACTAATACGCCACTGCTGGTGGCGTCTGTGACTTCGGAAGGTAGGATGTCACCATCCACGCCATCAACATTATTAAATGATTGCCATTGCCAGCCCAATTTCGCGTAGGTATTGGGTGCGACTTCTACTGCAATTTTGGGACTCAGTTGCAAGCGTTGTCCTTCGTACTGAACTTTGTTGCGATCATTTTCAGCCGCTTGGCTGCCAATACCCCAGTAGTAACCGGGCGTATGGCTGATCCACGCCTCACCAAGTAAGCGGACTTTGTCACTGTTTAGATAAGTGCGATTGTTCAAGCCCAAGCCATAAGAGCCTGAGGTTGAACCGTAAGAAGTGACAGTGACGGTTGAATAAGGATCGCCTTGTTGCCAGTCGTATGGTGTGTACAACCCAACGGCGGCTACGCCGATTCCGAAGCCTTGCTCTGGGTTGACGAATGGACCCGGTAATACACCCCAATCGATTAACTTCGATTCATCCACCGTTTCGCTCGAACCCAGCTTAGTTAGGATGTCATCCATCAAGCTGCTCTCATCTTGCTGCATAGCAAAAACATGTGGTGTGCAAAACAGTGCTGCAATTGCAAGGGAATAAGAAGCTTTCATCTTCTCTTTACCTTAGAAACGACGATCTATAGAGAAGAAGATGCTTTCACGATCACCAAAGCCGGCTTCACCTAAAAGGTACCAATCGTCATTGATTTGGTATTGCATGCCTGCGATGGTGTTCCATTCGGACTCCAAATGCTGTTTAACGTCGAAGCGACCAGAGAGGTTGATACCGGCTTGTTTCAACGTACCTGAAAGTTCTTGTTCTACGTTTTGGTACATCGCACCAACCCAAAGTCGAACTGGTACTCCATTTTTGTGGAAGTCGAAGCCAACACGAGGAGAGACGACGATCGCGTCAATTGCACCGTCGATCACATTGAGATTTGTTTGGGTGTAGCTTGCGTCAACAAGGGCAAATAGTTGGTCGTAGCCGCCAGCAAGAACAAAACCACCACCGTAGGTGTACCCTTCGAGGTCTAGGCGGAATGGAAATTCACCAATTTTTTGGCCAAGGACACTGACTTTTACGTTGCTCTCTGAATAGCCATCCAGTGTACCCACCAACCCATACACATTTAGGAATGGAAGCAGCCAAACATCACCGCGCAACGTCACCACATCGCTGGCTTGTTTGCCTGCGCCAGCTTCCATGTTGAGCATTTTCTCTAAGCCATGCAGTCCGCTTAGAGCAATAGAATCGACATTGATGCCTTGTTCCATACTCATATAGCTTAGGTTTAAGCCAAAGGGTTTTGGTAAGTCATAGCCAAGTGCTTCTGCTTTATCTTTCCAGATTGGCAGTGAGATCGAGTCAGCATTCGCCACGCCAGTGAATAGACAGGAAGCGGCAACAAGCAAGGAGCGTAATTTCATAAGTAACTTCATTAAACGTGACGATCACAACAACACCAGGGGTCTTGTAATAAGGGCATCGACTCTGGAGTTTGTGTCACGGAAAAATCACAGCTTCATCAGAAGGACGAAGCGCCACAGCGTGAGTTAAGAGTGATTATTGTTTGGTATTTTCGTGGAATCTTAACGTCGGCGAGCGCATCTTACTCCTAAAATTAAGAAAGTAAACTTCAAAGTATACTTTTGATTGTTGTGCGCTATACTCTGCATCCACTTACATGAGGTTGGTGAATCTAGGACCATGAAACTTTCAGAAAAGAAACGCTTAGCGCTGATTGAAGCAGCTCAACAAGAGTTCATTGAACACGGTTATAGCAGTGCGAATATGGACAGAGTGTGTGAGCGAGCAGCAACATCAAAGCGAACCTTATATCGCCATTTTGAAAGTAAGGATGTGTTGTTTATTGAGTCGATCCAATCGGTGCTTGAAACACAAAGAGCGCGTTTGCAACTCACATACAGACAAGATGTGGATATAGAATCTCAGCTTCGTGACTATTTGTATTCTAAGCTGGATTCTATGTACGAAGACTTTGGTTTGCCTTTGGCTAAAATGGTGATCAGTGAGTTTATGCGTACACCGGATTTAGCCGAAAACTACCTTCATCAACTTCAACGTCAAGATGAACTTCTCCAAGCTTGGTTTGCTGAGGCGATTGCAGACGGAAAATTCAAACCTCTTGATCCTGCAATGATGAGTAACATGCTGATGTGTTTGCTCAAGGGCAACTTTTTGTGGCCACAACTTGTGGCGAATCAAGCTGTACCAAATGAAGAACAGCGCAAGGAAAAAGTTGAAGCAATCCTGACGCTGTTTTTCAATGGTTATTGTTGTTAACTCTTTTCTCTAATTTGTGGTTAAGCGACGCAATGTAGGCAGCTGCTCGTGATCCCATGTCCAGAAGTCTTGCCTTTGATTGTGGATGCCTCCAACCCAGTAACTTTGTGTGGTTCGGCATTTGCCATTCAAGCATGCTTGACCTTGTTTACTTAAACTAACTTGATGTTCCCACCAGTTTTTCTCGAGTTCACTTATCGTAAACAGCGGTTCTTCGTATTGGGAGAGTGGTAATAGCAAAGCGTAAAACATCACATCACCCAAGGTTGGTAGTGGTTCCTTTGCGAGGTACTGCTGAAACCAATCTTTGACCGTAATTGGGGCGCTGTGCTTAGTTAATGTTTCCAATGCCAATCTTTGTGTGAGGCTCAACCCTGAACTTGAATGAGGCAATTCTTGAAGGTGCCGTTTTAATACAGTTTTGATGTTTGGCATGCAATCTAACTCGTGATGTTTGATTAAATTCAAAAGTGAATCCGGCATGGGGGATGTTAACGCTTGCCAACACCGCGCGGTTTGACTTAATAGTTTTGCAGAGACAGGTTTTCGGTGTTGCCAGCAAGAGCGAATGGCTTCTGCGGGCAGTTGCCCAAACCCAATAAAGCGCTCGGTTCCCGGAAACTGATTGAATTCGATGATCTCAATGATTTTGCCTTCGGTTTCCTCTAGCAGAGAGAGCCCTCGAAGTAGCATGAATTGATCGTAGGCATCATGTTCAACCCAAAAAACTATACGTTCATACTGCACGTCGAGCAGGGTATGGATATTGTCTTGCTCAAACTGCGCTACCTCTTGCACCGAGTCTTTTCTCCCCATAACAGGCAGCAATCGGTCCACAACGTATTGTGCTCTTAGGGCAAGAAACGTGTTGTCATCATCGGGAATTGGACCAATACACAACGGATCAATCATGGGCAAGAAGTCACCTTCGAAACCGCATGTCTTTAGTTGCTGCTGAATGTCATGACCGCAGCGTACATGCAGCGTTGTCAACTCGGCATCGAGTGGCTTTTCTTGATTATCAATGGCACGTTTATGGAATTCGAGCTTTTCCACGTGCGCTTTTAACTTGCTCCAACTAGGTAAACCAAGCTCTCTTGCTAAGGCGTGTTGCACATCCGAAAGTTTGACTGATTCTGGCGTGAGCTTTTCTGGCTGAGTATGAAACTGCTTAACCAGCTTTAAGGTATCTTCATTATTTTGGCGGATCGCTTTCAAGCGTTTTTTTGCCACGGATTTTTGCTGGTTTAGATTAATTGAGAAGCTGTTGTGAGATTGCATTTTTCACCTTTCTTATTCTTCCACACTCGCCTTAACAGAAGCTATAAAGAAGGTAAAAACAAATTGTTCCTGCTAATGAGAGCAGGGAAGTTGAATTGCCATGAACTGAGTTCTTTCCGCGAGTGTTGGGCGCTTTAGGCTTGAGCACCCTGATATTAGGTGCTCAAGCTTTGTCATGCAATACGTTGCGAGAGAATGGTGTCACAAAATAAAAGATTGGAGTCAAGAGGATTAAGCTCGGTATTCGGCGCTTTTTAGCAAAGCTTGGTATAGCGCAAGGGCAGCGGGGCCACTTTTCGCACCTTTAGGTAATGTAAGGTGCAAAGCCACTTGATACTGATTGGAGTGTTCTAATTCTAATACTTTGATTTTGTTGTTCTGACGATATTCGACCAGATGTTGAGGTAACCGACAAAACCCGACACTTTGTTCTACGGCTCTGAAAGCGTGGTCAAAATTATCGACAGTAATTCGCTGGCGCGCTCTCAGCCAGCCCACATTTTGCTTCGCTTTATCAGAGTCTCCTAGATCACGCACTACAATCTGGCTGGTGGTCGCAAAGTCTGCCAGTGACACTTGTGGTTTTCGCGCAAGCGGATGATGTGCCGAAATCACTGGCACCATCGTGGTCGTACCGAACGCTTCTGCTGGGTAGTTAGTAATGGGAAGGTTGATGATCGCGATGTCTGCTAATTCATTCACTACCATGTCTGTGGTTTTACTCAGAGAGGTTTCTACTACTTGAACTGAAGTTGTGTTGTTTTGTGTGAGAAATTCGCTAAGTGGAGTATAGAGCCAACTTGGATCGCACAGGTGATCGATAGCTACCGTAATTTGCGACTCTACACCGCTATTTAGTTGTTCACTGATCATTTCAAGTTCACGAGCCTGCTCAAGCATTGACTGAGCCCGTCGAAGCATGGTTTTACCGTGTTCGGTTAGCCCTGCTTTTCGGCCTTTCACTTCTATCAACTTAATGCCGAGCTGCTCTTCGAGCTTTTTCACCGAATAGATAAGCGTGGTATGGCTTTTATTGAGCGTTACTGCGGCTGATTGAATACTTCCTGCCTGTTCAATTGCTTGTAGTGTTTGCCATTGCTCTAGGGTTGTTTTGAGTCTCATTGGTCAGTTTTTTCGACAGGTGATGGCAAAATTATGAACTTTTTTGTCAGTTTTATAAAGGCAATAATCTTTTCATCGAAAGCGAGTCAATAATAAGAGGAGACTCAAGATGGCGAAATTACTGCAAGTTGATTTTGAATTTCATGGCCCATTTGGTGAAGATATGTCGAATGTTCTGATCGATTTAGCGAAATCAATTAACCAAGAGCCGGGCATGATTTGGAAAATCTGGACGGAAAGCGAAAAAGACAAACTCGGTGGTGGTATCTATCTTTTTGAAGATGAAGCCACGGCGCAAGCTTATCTCGAAATGCACACTGCTCGTTTGAAACAGATGGGTGTAGAAGAAGTAAGAGGCCAGATATTTGATATCAATACGCCGCTGAGCATCATCAACCAAGGTCCAATTGGAGAGTAACATTATGACTAACCGCACTTTTCTAACCGTTCATGGTGTCATTTATATGTTATTTGCTTTTGCGCTGTTTTTTGTTCCGACCATGATGTGGCCGATGTATGGCGTACAAATTAACGACCAATATGCGCTGTTTTTATCGCAGCATACGTCGATCTTTTTAGGTGGGATTGCTGCGGTCAGTTTGATGTTACGTGATGTGGAACCTAGCACTACAGCCAAGCAACTGTTCAAAGCGCTGTTGACCACTAATCTCTTAGGCGTTGTGATCACCACTTATGCTGGCATTACCGGTGTATTTGTCGGCTTTGGTTGGAGTGACCCTGCTTTCTTCTTATTACTGAGTGTGCTTACTTTTATTCAATGGAAGAAACAATCAGAATAAAAACGGCTACTGCGCCGTAAATAAAGAAGCCCCGCGATAATAGCGGGGCTAATTATATGGTCCGCCTCACTCTCAAGCCCTACGCTTAGAGTAGGCTCTCAGAACGAGGTGAACCAT
>NZ_JAPHPY010000091.1:0-10207 GCF_026241575.1 Vibrio sp. Sgm 5 | reverse complement strand
CAACAGCAGCAACAGCAGCAACAGCAGCAACAGCAGCAACAGCAGCAACAGCAGCAACAGCAGCAACAGCAGCAACAAAAGTCTCAGAATGATGCTAAACAAGAGCAAGGACAACAGTCACAAAACAAGCAAGACACTGAAAATAAAAAAGAAAAAGAGAAAGCTGAGCAGCAAAAAGAAGAGACACAAGGCGAGCAACAAGGGGAACCAATGCAAGCTCAAGCTCAGGCAGAAAAAACGCATCAGGACGATCCTGAGTTCCGCCGTTTAGAAGCGGTAGAAAGTGCGCGTGACCCAAGCTTTTTGATTCGAGCACAAATGCAGTTGCAAGCTCAACAAAAACGACCTCCACAACAAACAAATAAGGAATGGTAACTCCATGATGAAAAAAGGCGCAAAACTGGTCTTTGTTCTGGTGGCCAGCCTATTAACATGCTTTTCGGTTTTTGCCCAAAGCCTTCAAGCCAGTGTGAATAAAACCCAAGTCGCAAAGAATGAAGTCATCAATCTCCGCATTATGGCAGACACTGAGTTAAGTTCTGATGCCATAAATTTTGATACGCTAAAGAAAGATTTTTTCTTGGGGCAGCCTCGTTACGGCCGTTCAAGCAATAACATTAACGGCCATAAAACAGTCCGAACGGAATGGAGCATTTCGATCGCGCCGATGAAACAAGGCGTTGTGACCATACCAAGCTTCACAGCTGAAGGGATGAAGACTGAGCCAATTAAGCTGCGCGTCACAGAAAGCCAAGCAGAGCCAAACCTGGATGATTTATTCAGTTTTGACATGAGCGTGGATAACCACACTTTGTACCCACAACAGTCAGCAACGTTACGTATGCAGTTGGCCATCAAAGTAGATCCACGTCGTTTGGATAACCCACAAATCGTTCCGCCTAGCATTGATGGAATGAAGATTGAACCTGCTAGTGACATGAAACAAGGTCAGCGAATCATTGATGGCTTAGAAGTTACTGTCGTTGAACAAGCATTCCGTATTACCGCAGAAAAACCAGGAAGCTTTTCGTTAAACGGCCCTCAATTAACTGGCTCTTACATTTATGGTGACAGTTTAACGGGTTCGACAAAGATCATGCCGATCAAAACCAACGTTCAGCAAATGCCTATCACAGTCAAACCGATCCCGAAAGACTTTGAAGGCAACTGGCTACCAGCTTCAGCATTAGAAATGACTCAAAGCTGGGAAGATGAGCAAGGTAATCCTCTGTCTGCAAACGCGGTGAATAGCGTTAAACAAGGTTCATCTATTACCCGTACGATTCGTGTGAGAGCGCGAGGCACACAAGCAGAATACTTGCCACGTATTGGCATAATTTACCCAAGTACACTGCGTGTTTACCCAGAGCAACCTCAGTTCGAAACAGCTCGAGATGGCACCATCACCATGACAATGAAGCAAGTGCTGATCCCAACGGAAGCTGGTGACCTTACCTTACCCGGTTACAAGCTAAATTGGTGGGATAGCAATCGTGATCAAGCAAGAGAATCAGAAATCGCTGAGTTAAATCTTAAAGTCGAGAAAAGTGATACTGGACTGATAACCCTGCCAGAAAGTGTACTGCCAACACAACCAACACAAACGGCATCTCCAACCGCTCCACAAGGTGGCGTTGATACGATTTGGCAAACATTAACATTCGTCTTTGCGGTACTTTGGTTGGTTTCTTCCGCTATTGCCATTGGCTTATGGCGAAAACGCAAAGCGCCACAATCAACAGAAGTGATGATGAGTACTCATAACGCCTCCATTCGAGATATAGAGGATGTCATAAAGCAAGGTGACAGTATCAAGATTGAAAAAGTAGTTAACGACTACTTAAACACTCACTACGCTGATATCGAATCAGAGGCGGTGCAAGCAGTAAAAACTGAATTGAATGTGATGAATCAATCTCGATTTAGCTCCACTCAGCAACCATGGAAAAGTGATACTTTGCTGGCAATACTCAAACAACTCAGCAAAGACAAAACAACCAAAACCAGCCACCAGCTTGAGAAGCTTTAACGAACAATTAAGTGTTAGATAAAAATGGCAGCTTATCTTCAAGCTGCCATTTTTGTTTTTAGTGCTAAGCAACACTCTGCTTCTCTATTTCAACCGCCCGAACACAGTTTCGACCACTGTTTTTAGCTCGGTATAGAGCCTTATCGGAGAGTTGATACAAATGATCGAAGTTAAAGTCTTTACCTTGTGTCAGGTAGCAAGAATAACCAACAGAAACAGTAAGTAACTCACCTTCTGGATTATGGCAATGCTTAATCCCCTCCTCCTCAATACAACGACGGATGCATTCGGCTCTCAACCTGACCTCTTCTTGGTGTGACCCAATCATCAACAAAACAAACTCTTCCCCGCCAATTCGACAAAAGACTTCATCTTCATCTTTAGTATGGTGTTCAAGGATGTTACCAATTCGCATTAACGCGATATCACCTTCTAGATGCCCATAGTGGTTGTTGAACAAGCCGAAGTGGTCAATATCAATCAAGATCAATCCAAATGACATGACTTCATCATGCTCTACCGAGCAGTACTTCTGCATGACGTGCTCTAACATTCGTCGATTACCAAGGCGAGTCAAAGGATCGAGTTTAGACAATACTTCCAATTGTCGATTGGCTTCTTCCAGCTCTTTAGTCCGATTTTGTACTTCTAGCTCTAGGTTTTCATTAAGTTCGCGAATCGCCTCTTGTGCTTGTGTACGTTGCAGCACTTCAGCAAGGCTTGATGCAAACATCCGAATCACTTCACGAAGCTGGGAGGTAAGCGGCGCACGAGTTAATAGATTATCAACGGCGATAAAAGCAATAGGCCCACTGCTATTGGAAGTCAGCACTGTCATGGCCGCCCAGCCGAAACCAACAATATTGCAATCGTGATAGATGGGAACCGACTCTTCAAACGCAACCTCATTCAGCATAGATCGGGCTAAATTAATCAAAGAGAAGTCCTGTGTCTCCCCAAAAAAATAAGATTCATCCACCACATTGCCTTGGATGTCGGTCCCCCACGTACCTTGCATATAAGAGCAATTTTCATCGGTCAAGAACACCGCCATACGGTCGATGCCCAAGTTTTTAATGGCAAAGGTCACTGCGGATTTGCACACATCACTGACCGTAGTACATCGAGAAAGCTCCACCATACTTGAGTGCAACATGCGCACATTTTGTTCTTGACGCTTACGGATATAGATTTGCGAGAAAAGTGAGCCAAAAGATTCCAGCATCTGCTTTTGATAAGCCGTCACGGGCTTACGATGAATAAAGTTATCCAGTGCGAACCAACCAAAAGGCTCATTACCATCTCGTAGGATTAACATCGCATTCCAGCCCTGCCCTACGACTTTACCGGCGGTATAAATCGGCGCATCTTCGACAATGACGAGATTACGCTCTGTACTCGACAGTGCTGCGATGTACTCTTCACTCAACTGGTGAAGATCATATTGAGTGTGAAACTCATCAATCGTGATACCATCCTCATTAGTGCCATAGGTCCCACTGAAACTACGCTTTTTCATGTCCAACAGCATTAAAGTAGAACGGTCAAAACCTAAACGTTCACGCAAGGCTTCAACCGCTTTTAAATAGAGATCTTTAAGAGAGTCAGGATTAGAGATGTCCAACGCCACTTGCTGTACGAGCTTCATGTTTTCAATGAAGCGTTCTCGCTGGCTAAGTTCATCGACGTATTGGGCCTCTCGAACATCACGATGCTTCATTTCTTGCGATGCGCTTTTTTCTGCGCGAATACACTGCCAGCGAGCCGCGGCAAGTTGCATTGCATCGTAACTTTCTTCGTAGATATTGTGGGCGGAGCGAGCTTGGACGTTTTGAATCAGTAGGTAGGTACGTTTGATCGGCGTGTTATCGAGCATCATGATGTAACTTTCGCCGCCAAGGTCTTGGGTGTGGTTCCAATTACAGGTATTGATGGCCAGCGGAATAATACTTTCTGAAGTATCAAATTGGCTCGCCCTATCCCAGAATGCTTCTGGGTACTGACGGATTGGAGTCAAATCACCACGAGAAAACCTCACCGCACCTGATGGATTGGTGAGCGGATCGTCAAAGATCGCTATCGCACTAGGGGAAAAGCGTTGTTCTAGATGCTCGAATATGGCTTTCGCCAATAATCTATGGTCTCTGGTAGAAGAGACCGTTCTTGTAAAACTTTTTAAACTCACCTGGCCAACCTAATCTACTTTTTTATTCTCGATAAAAAACTACTTAGGCCATGATATGCAATCAATGGAATCCAAGTTGAGCTGTTAAGTCTTTCGCAAAAATTTTGTACTTAATTTCACAATCGAGAACCTTTCAACATTTTTAGACAGGTGTTTCATCCGAATTACATACTGCAAAATTAGGCGCAAAAGTGAATCAACATGAACATTATTGGTATTGAGAAAATTCCACATACCCTAAACGAAAAAGGCCCCTCATCAAGAGGGGCAAGAGTACCATCGCTTATAGTTATTCATGTATATGCTGATAAATACGTTAATTAACCAAAGTCGCCGTTTACATAGCCTTGAGTACGGTCGTCTTTCGGGTCACTGAAGATCACTTGTGTGTCATCGTGCTCGACCAACTCACCCATTAGGAAGAACGCAGTGCGGTCAGAAATACGACGCGCCTGTTGCATTGAGTGAGTCACGATAACGATGGTGTAGTTCTTCTTCAGCTCTTCCATCAATTCTTCGATTTTATGTGTTGCAATTGGGTCAAGTGCCGATGTTGGTTCATCCATTAGGATCACATCAGGCTCCATCGCGATTGTACGAGCGATACATAGACGTTGCTGCTGACCACCAGATAGTCCAAATGCATGTGACTTAAGACGGTCTTTCACTTCGTCCCAAAGTGCTGCACCACGAAGTGAGCTCTCAACCACTTCATCAATGTGTTTTTTATCTTTAATGCCTTGAGCACGAAGACCGTATGCCACGTTCTCGTAAATGCTCATTGGGAATGGGTTTGGCTTTTGGAATACCATCCCCACTTTGATGCGAAGATCAGCGACATCGATGTTGCCGTAAATGTCTTCACCATCCATGGACAGTTTGCCAGTGATCTTAACGCCTTCGATAAGATCGTTCATGCGGTTCAAACAACGTAATAGTGTAGATTTACCACAACCAGAAGGACCGATTAGTGCGGTTACTTGACGTACTGGAATAGGCAGGTTGATTGATTTCAGTGCTTGGTTATCACCGTAAAACAGGTCTAGGTTTTCAATATCAAACTTGTTCATTTTCTTAATCTCTTAAATCTTGAATTCGTGTCTTTTAACGTGCGTTCTTAATTTGTGTTGTTAGTAAGTTGCTGTGTTAAAACGTCGTGCAATCAGTTTTGTAACCATGTTGATCAGTAGAACAACAACAATCAGAACTGTCGCGGTACCGTAAGCCTGATTCCATTCCTCA
This sequence comes from Vibrio sp. Sgm 5, assembly GCF_026241575.1. Taxonomy (NCBI): domain Bacteria; kingdom Pseudomonadati; phylum Pseudomonadota; class Gammaproteobacteria; order Vibrionales; family Vibrionaceae; genus Vibrio; species Vibrio sp. Sgm 5. The sequence continues at coordinate 4,751 of NZ_JAPHPY010000091.1, read as the reverse complement.
ATGGTAAACAGTTCGGTAGTCAGTTTGTATAGGTGAACGGTTAGCGTACGGCCTGAATCCAATAAAGAATCCGGAATACGAGCAACCATACCTGCTGTCAGGAAAACTGGAGCAGATTCACCAATGACACGACCAATACTTAGAATGACCGAGGTTAAGATACCTGGCATTGCGCTCGGCAGAATCAAGCGCCAGATAGTGTAAATTTTCGATGCGCCAAGACCATAAGAGCCTTCGCGGTACGTTTGCGGTACTGCCATCAATGCTTCTTCCGTGGTACGGATGATCACTGGCAGGATAAGAATACTTAGCGTTAGAGCACCCGATAGAATCGAGAAGCCAAGGCCAAGAATCGCTACGAAGAAAGTCATACCAAATAGACCGAAGATGATCGACGGAATACCCGCCAATGACTCGGTACAGAATCGGATGATTTTCACTAAACGGCTACCTACTTTTGCATATTCGGTTAAGTAAATTGCCGTCATGATACCGAGTGGCGCTGCCACTGCGATAGATGCGATAACCATGTAGATAGTCGACACAATCATCGGGAAGATGCCGTGCTCGTCCCCTGTGCGCGTATAGTCATCAGTAATGAAGTTCCAATCTACGTGTTGTAGACCGTTAGATAGGATGTACCAGATAATCCAGAACAAAAAGCCTACCGTTAATGCTGCCGAGACCCAGACAAATGCGCTTAATACATTATCTTTGAACTGGCGTGCCTGTTTTAATTTTGCGCGATCCATAATAGTCACCTTTAACGAGCGATTACTTCGCTTTTTCTCGGTTTAGGTAAAGTAGTACAGCGTTCAACGACATGATGAAGACCAGTAGTACCACACCTGTAGCGTATAGAGCGTTCGCGTGAACACCACTTGCGTAAGACATTTCAATAGCGATGTTTGCGGTTAGCGTACGAGCCGAATCAAGGATGCCTTCTGGCATTGCCGGCGCGTTACCCATAACCATGATGATCGCCATAGTCTCACCCAACGCACGACCAATACCCAGAATCACACCTGTCATGATGCCTGAGCGAGCCGCTGGAACGAGCAATTTAAATATGGTGTAGATTTTAGAAGCGCCAAGAGCCAAAGAGCCTTCTTTGTAAGTGCGAGGGACTGCACGAATAGACGTTTCAGAAACCGTGATGACAGTAGGAAGAATCATCACACCCAGTACAATGATACCTGCCAAAATAGTATTACCCGCTGGTACATCAAATACGTTTTGGATAAGCGGCACGATAATAACCAAGCCGAAGAAGCCGTAAACCACCGAAGGAATACCGGCAAGGAGCTCAACCGCTGGGCGGATAACATCAGCCAAACGTTTCGGTGCAATTTCTGCGATAAAGACCGCAGTCAACACGCCGATTGGCACACCAACTAATACTGCACCAGCTGTCGAAACGATAGAAGCAACAATCATAGTTGCGACACCGTAAAGTGCTGGTGGCAGCCAGTTTTGGCCGAGTACGATGCCTGATACGCCAACTTCTTGGAAGGCTGGAATACTTTCTCGAACGATGAAGTATGCGATTACTGCTAATGAAACGATGCCGATAACAGCACTCGTTAAAAACAAGCCGTGGAAGATACGCTCTCTCCAGTCAACGCGGCGTTTCTCGCGTAGGCCTGGCTTGCTGATCGCTTTAGCGTCAGTAGTCATAAGCTTTTCACTATTTGTTGCGATGGTCATAAAAATCTCACGGTTCTAGGCAATGCCCTTGAACACAATGGATAGAAAAGGCTCAGCCCGAAATGGTGGGCTGAGCAAACTTTAGAGTCCCGATGGGATTAGTTAACTGAGATGTAACCTTTTTGGTCAACTAGCGCTTGCGCTTCATCAGTTAGCATCCAGTCTAGGAATTTTTGAGTTTCAGCTGATGGCTTGCCTTCTTTGTAAAGAACAAGGAACGGACGAGCAACTTTGTAAGAACCGTTTTTCACGTTGTCTACTGAAGCTTGAATACCGTCAATTGGAAGTGCACTTACAGAGCTATCAACTGTACCAAGAGAGATGTAGCCGATAGCGTATGGGTTAGAAGCAACCATCGTCTTCAGTGCGCCGTTACCGTTAGCAACTTGAGCACGTTGAGAGATTGCCGATACTTTCTTACCAGAAATTTTCATTTTTAGAGACATGATGTCTTCGAACGCGCCACGAGTACCAGAAGCTGTGTCGCGAGTGATTGCTACGATTGGCTTGTCTGCACCGCCAACGTCTTTCCAGTTCGTTACTTCACCTTTGTAGATTGCAGTAACTTGGTCCGCAGTAAGACCCGATAGTTTGTTTTGTGGGTTTACAACAACTGCGATACCGTCAAGAGCAACTGTCTCTTCTTTTAGAGCCTGCTCTTTTTCAGAATCTTTTAGGTTACGAGAAGACATACCTAGGTCAGCAGAACCGTTTTTCGCTGCTTTAACACCCGCAGATGAACCAGGGCCTTGAACTTCAACAAATACGTTCGGGTTTGTCTTCATGTATGTTTCAGAGAAAACTTCCATCAGTGGAGTTACGCTGCTAGAACCCACTGCAGAGATAGTTTCTTTAGCAGAAACAGGAGTCACTGCCATTGCGCCTAGAAGTGCGATTGCACCGATTACTGTCTTTTTCATCACAATTTCCTTTAAGTGGCCTTATTGCCGTTGTGTTTCACTTGAACGATGCTCACTTTAGAATCCAAATATGACAGTTGTGTTTCACTTAGTTGAAAGCTCTATGACACGTTGTCATTTCTGCTTAATAAAACAGCAATCAAACTTTATTTCCTTTCGAGCTCAAAATATATTGCTTCTATTTGGTTATAACAAAATGCCAACTACATCGCTTTTAATATATTTCATAACAAATAAACATCGTTAAATGATTGATATATCAAGCCTAATAATTAGAATCGGGTTGCTTTATTTACAAAAATGATAATAGTTCCAATCTTTAGAGGGTCAATCATGCGTCAATTACTGAGTACGCTGTCTATTAAGTCACAGGTTTTCGTACCCGTATTATTCACTGTCATACTTCTCGTCATTGGGTTGAGTATCGGCATCGGAAAGTTAGAGCAGGCATTCGGCAAGGTCACGGTCTCAACCAATAGCCTTATCGTGCATAAAGAAGAACTCAGCTCTATCGTCGACAACACTTATGCCATGCGCATTAAGGCAATCTACAGCCTGTTCAGAGCAGAAGATGTCCAAACACTGAACCAAGAGTTACAACATCGTCAGGCAACCAACCGTGAGTTTTTAAGCTCCATCGACCAAATTGAAGGCATCCAAGCAGAAGTCAACGCCATGCGCGATGCGATGAACCACTATGTGGATTTCACTCGAATCACCATGACTCCGCTACTGAACACTAAACATTCATCCAACAACGTGTCCTTAGATTTCGAGAGAGAATATGAAACAGCAATGGGTCAATACCGCTTAGCAGGTGAAGCAATGATTGGCGCCATTGACAACTTGTCTAAGAAGCTCAATCAAATCGTGACAGACGAAGTCACAGAAAATGGTGCACTGCACTCAGATACCATCACTTACAGCACCATTTCTCTTGTCATTATTTTGTCTATCGCCTCTTTGATCAGTTGGTTGTTAGCAAGCTACATCGTGGCGCCTATTCGTAACCTACAAGAAACCATGCGCGAAGTAGCAAAAGGCAACTTATTAGTAGAAGCAGAAGAAACAGGTAAAAATGAGGTGTCGCAACTGGCACAAGACGTAAACCAAACCATCCACCAACTCCGCGGTACCGTCGACTCACTAGTTCGAATCAGTGAAGACGTCGCCTCGGCTTCGACTGAACTGGCAACAGTAATGACACAAAGCAGTGCCAACTCAGACCAAGAGAAACAAGAAGTAGAACAAGTAGCTTCTGCAATTAACCAGCTTGAATCTACTGCTGCGGAAGTTTCAACCAATGCACAGCAAGCCGACAGCGCATCTAACGAAGCCACAAAACTAACGTCACAGAGCCTAAGCATGTTTGAAGAAAGTACACGTGCGAGTGCGAAAATGGCAGACCAACTGAACGAAGCCGCAAACGTGGTCACGTCACTAAAAGATCAGTCCGAACAGATTGGTAAAGTGATTGAAGTTATTGAGAGCATCTCTGAGCAAACCAACCTACTTGCATTGAATGCGGCGATTGAAGCGGCACGAGCAGGGGAAAGTGGTCGAGGCTTTGCTGTGGTTGCTGACGAAGTACGTATGCTGGCAGCAAGAACTCAAGAATCGACCAAAGAAATTCAAACCATTATTGAAGAACTTCAGCAACAGTCTGGTCACGCAAACGAAAGCATGCATTCAAGTTTAGCCATGTTAGAAGACAACCAATCGCTTGCTACCGAAGTAAGTCGTTCGCTTAGTGACATCAATAATGCAATTTCCGATTTGAATGCTATCAACACACAAGTAGCGACCGCTTCAGAGGAACAAAAACAAGTAACCTCAGATATCAACAATAACTTGAGCACCATCTATGAGTTGGTGAGCCAGAACGTAACCGGTATTACTCAATCCGCAGCTGCCGCGCAAGAACTGTCTGGGTTAGCGGAGAACCAAAAGCATCAGCTTAAGCAGTTCCAAATCTAAGCCTTACAATGCCTTGTGATCCCAGCACGGTGAGTGAAAAGGTTAGATAATAAAAAGCTCCGCACTGGCGGTAATGCCAGTCAGTTAAGCTGACTGGCATTTTTCTTTTTCCAGATTGGATACTTTGCTGATTTGTAACGGAGAACT
>NZ_JAPHPY010000090.1:0-10627 GCF_026241575.1 Vibrio sp. Sgm 5 | reverse complement strand
CAGATCGCACACACGTGAAAGAGTTCAAAAAAAATCCCCAAACTACAAGCTTGGGGATTTGTGTATAAGAGACAGCCCAGAAGAGAGCGTTTGAGTATCACCACGAAAGTGGCATGAGTGTGGTTATGCGTTGACGAGTTAGTTAATTTGCTTGATGAGGTATTGACCTAGCTCAGAGTGATGCATGATCTTGGAAATAGGTAAAATCGTGCCAGCAGGCCCCCAAGCAAATACGTTTACAGGGGTGTGCGTATGTGTGCCAGTTCCCCAGACTGTATTCTGTTTCGTCCCTTGTTCGCGAGCGAGTAGGTTACCTCTATCGTTGTAAGGAAAAAACGCATCAAAATCGTTAATTGCTGGGACGTTTTCTTCACTTAAATATTTGTGGCTTGCTAAGCGATAAGGGTTTGGTTTACTTGCTAAGACGCGCTCTGCCTGTTCTGGTGTGATAGAAAAGTCACTATTTTCGTTTACGATTTCGGCCAATTTGGCTGGTGTTTGTTTTGTTTTATCAAGCTTTTGAAACTCGCTGATCATGCCGTAGTAGCTTTGTTTTTGATTATAAAGTCCATCAAGAATATCGAACTTGCCGAAGTTAAAGTTGGGTGCGTAATCGCGGTTCGCAAAAGCCTCACCATCGCGCTTTTGTGGTTTGGGTAAATCAGCGGAAGAATAACTGAAGCCAAATGAACCGGTTTCATGATCGGCAGTGACTATCACCAACGTGTCTTCACGGCCTTTTGCCCATTCGTATACAGAGTTCACTGCTTCATCAAACTTAATCAGTTCGTGCAACATGGTTCCGGCGTCATTGCTGTGACCCGCCCAGTCGATTTGACCTCCTTCGACCATTAAGAAGAAGCCATCTTTATTCTTTGAAAGGACATCCAACGCTTTCTCTGTCATTTCTTTTAACGATGGTTGGGTACGTTTCGGGTCGTCTTTGCTGTGGCTGTAAGCGATGCCATCATTCATGCCGGAATAAGCAAAGAGTCCCAGTACTTTTTCGCCCTTTGCTTCTTCCAGCATGTTACGGTTAAACGCCAAACTGTAGCCTTGCTGCTGCGCTTCCGTCAGTAAGTTACGCTCGTCTTTGCGTTTCGATTTTAGGTAAACGTCACCCTGGGTCAGCTTCTCAAGTTGTTTGTATGTGTCGCCTTTCTCGTTGGTTGATTTAGGAATCCAATGACGAAGGCCGCCAGAAAGCATCACATCCACGCCTGTCTCTAGCATATCAACTGCGATACTATTTTCGAGAGAACGATGCGGTTGATGAGAAGCAAAAGCCGCTGGTGTAGCGTGTGTCATTCGTGTATCCGACACCAAGCCTGTTGCTTTGCCTTTCGCTTTGGCTTTTTCCAGAATGGTTTCCACGTGATTACCCTGGCTATCAATACCGATCACTTCTGATGCCGTCGGGGTGCCAGTAGCGAGCATTGTGGCCGAGCAAGCAGAATCGACGACAATCGCATCTTCAGGGTTGGTCAAGGATGAACCAATTACCCCTTCCTGTGCGAGCTTGTAAATGGCGGTCGTTTCGCCTTTGTAAATCGAGTTTGGTGCGTGATTCGCGTAAGTCTCTAACAAGCCTACTTGCTGAGGGCCCATGCCATCACCAATCATTAGGATAACGTTTTTGATTTCTGCTGATAGAGCATTGAAAGAGAGCGTGGACGCCGCTACTGCGGTCACAATTGGGGTCACTAAGTGCTTCATTGTATATTCCTTATTTATAAAAGCGTGCAAATTAAAACAAGGATTTATGACAAAATTGCTACCGTCACAAAAGGTTCATGTGTACTTCATTTCTTTTTACTAGAGCAGAAATAAGAAAGCCCACAGAAGTGGGCTTGAATTAGGTTTAGGAGTGGAAAGTCATGAGCTAAAGCTACACCGCGTAAGCAGGGCTTTGGGCCACGATTTGATTAAACTCGACTCTTGATTGCTGGGCCGCATCAGATAGCTCGAGTTTTCTCTCTTTTGCTTTCATGACATTATCCAATAGGGTCTGCAGCTCATCCTGCATCTCCTGAGGTAAGTGATGATCAGCAAAATCATTGTCGTCGCTATGCTCCAGAGCAAAAGCGCGAATTCGTTTACGTAGTTTCATGAGCTCGGCTAACGCTTCACGCTCTTCTTCTGCCGCATCTTGAGCTGCATCACGCGCACGTTCAAACTTCGCCATTGCCATGCCTTCTGTTGACCACGGATCAAATTCTGGTAGCTCTTCAATGTTGATGGTTGGTTCGATGTAATCTTCTTGATGACGAATATCCAGCGTGGTTGCACGTACCGCAGAAACCATCAGCATGATTGAGATACCCAACAAAGGTAAACCACCCACGATAGCCGCGGTCTGTAGTGTGCTTAACCCACCCATAAACATCAGAACCGTTGGAAGAAAGGATAAGGTGAATGCCCAGAACATTCGGTTCCAACGCATTGGTTCTTCCGTGACGTTGTTTTGTACAACAGACGCAAGAATGTAGGAAATCGAGTCAAAGGTCGTGGCAGTGAAAATAATGCAAAGCACAGTAAACACGGCGATGACTAACGTACTCATTGGCAGTGCATCTAACATCGAGAAGATCGCCGCGGTTGCGCCTTCTGCATTTAGGATAGCAACAACGTCTAGTTCTCCTGATAACTGTAGCGACAAGCCATAGTTACCTAGAATCATAAAGAATAAGAAACAGCCTAGAGAACCAAAGAAAATCGAGCCAGATACCATTTGTTTGATAGTACGACCACGAGAGATACGCGCCACAAACAAGCCCATGCTAGGTGCAAATACTAGCCACCATGCCCAATAGAAAATGGTCCAATCTTGTGGGAAGTGGGTGTTATCAAACGTACCGTAACCGCCGAACGGTTCCGCCCATGTTGCCATTACAAAGAAATTAGACAGCATTCGGCCAATCGAGTCTAAACCCGTTTCCAGCATGAAGATGGTAGGTCCAACCGCTAAGATGAACGCCAGTAAGCCCATCGCACCCCAGAAGTTAATGTTGCTTAAAACTTTAATGCCTTTCTCCATACCTGCGTAAGAGGAGTAAGCAAAAATGGCCGTACAGATCAGCAGTACTAACACTTGGCTATATGTGTTTTTAGGCATACCGAAAAGATAATGCAGACCTTCGCCGATCAACGGAGCGGCTAAACCTAAGCTCGTTGCGGCACCGCCAAGCAGGCCGAAGATAAACAGTACATCAACGATTTTACCGGCGGCGCCTTTACTACGTTCTTCGCCAAGCACTGGCATCAATGCACTGGATACTTTCAAAACGGGTTGTTTACGTACGTAGAAGAAGTACGCAATTGGCAGAGCAGGGATAAGGTAGATAGACCATGCGATGGGGCCCCAGTGGAAGAGGCCATAGGTCGCCGCCCAACGCACCGCTTCTTCACTGCCTGGTTCTAGTTGAAAAGGTGGTGATTGGTAGTAATACGCCCATTCGATGCAGCCCCAGTAAAGAATGCTGGCACCGATGCCGCCACAGAACAGCATCGCCGCCCATGACGCAGTAGTAAATTCTGGTTTCTCGTCAGGGTCACCGAGTTTGATTTGTCCCATGTCGCTGAAGACAACGTAAATCATGAAAATAAAGGCAGCAAGGCCGAGTGCAAGGTACAAGAACCCCAATTTATCCGTCATGAAGGTTTTTGCGATCGCAATCCATTCTGCACCCTCAGTCGGGAACATAATTAATGGAAAGACAATAGAAAGTAACAGCGCGATAGCGCCAAAGAAGGTTGGTTTGTCTATGAGAGAAAATGCATTTTTCACAGTTCATCGTCCGTTAATGAATAGTTATCCATTATGGACTTGGGTAAAAACAGTGTTCAAATGAGGATGGTTGTCGTAACGGAAAAAACTCTTTTTTAACCAATAATTTAAGGCGATATTTTAAACAAGAGCGAGAATAATACCACCAACGGTCAATGCCGCAGACAAATATTGACCAGCAGAGTATGAGCCATCATCCTCTTCTTCAATCGTATCTGGGAGATCCATCCCGAGTGCGCCATGAGCGAAAGATTCGACTTTGTCACCAACGGTCTTATTTTCGGCTTCCACCTTTTTGCTCTCGTGATCAATCTGTTGTAATGCGACGAGTAAGGCTTTCCCTTCAGAGGACAGCGTGACCGTATTTTGGTCGACCTTTAATGGTGCGGCATTGGCACTTTGTTCAGCCACTTTCGCTTGGTCTCGGTTATTTTGCTGTGCTGCATTACTATAAACCGATTGACGGTTGACTGAATTGCTTCCTACTGGATTCATCTGTTACCCCTTCGAACAACGACACTCCTTTATGAGTGCAGGTATACCCAAGTGGCCTCAAGATGCAGGATTCAGAGCGTTGTCATTGATTCGAGGTCAAGGAAAACAACGCAGCGTAATAGCTGGCTCTTTCCAAGTTGTTTGACGCAGAAATTGGGTCAATGACACGCTCCCGAAGGGCGAGTTGACTTGGCTTGTATACTTTGTTGTCGATTCTTGATTTGGATCCACCAAACCTTTAAATCGCCGCCGCGTCTACAAACCAAGTCATTCTCGCTGAACCTAGCATCTCGAGGTTACTTGGGTATAAAAAGCAGTTATCCCTATATCGACGGCAAAGGCTATTTCTTGAATCAATCAAATACAAAAATAGGTCTGTTTTTGCCGCTTTCTATGTATATCTAGAATAGCTAGCAAAAAGCAGACCTATTTATCTTAAGTCGTGGTCGGATTTTTCCGATTACTTACATTGAAGATCGCTGTTGCGCTTAGCTAGATGCTTGTACGCGGCCATGCGGTTTGCGTTTTGTACATAACGCACAGGTGGCGCAAGGACTTCTAATTGGTAATCCGAACCGTCTGAAGTAATGTCTGCAGTAGGGGTAATGACGACAACGTTTAAATCTGGGTTACGATTCAAGATAGAAGCCGCTGTCCCTAAACCGTCTTCAATATGGAATTTACCCGCGACGTGAACCACTTGAGTACTTGGGTGTTGCTCTAGGTATTTGACGATAGACTCTGCCATGGTCTCATCCCATGTTACCTGAGCTGCGTATTGCTTTTCGGTCTGCTCTGGCTTGCCGTGGTGCATGGATGCCATGAACTTCTCTTTGTATGGACTGTTTGCTGTGTTGACTTCGTCCGCGACAAAACTGCGCTCATCACTGTCGAGCTTATCTAAGTAATCGATGCCTTGGCGGCCAATGCAACGCACAATATTTTTCGGCGCATTTGCGGCAATCACTGGAATATCAGCTTGCTTGGCAAACTCAACCAGCGGGCGGTAATCACTTTCGTAGTTTGGCCAAGCATTACTTTGCTTCATAAAGTATTGCTCACCAATTTCGCCGTTTAGGTATGAATCTAAGATTGCTTGCTTGTCGCGTGTGACCTGCTCCATTGAAAGCGCAAGAGGGCGACTAGCAGAAGACAACTGCTTTAGCATGTCGGTTTGAAAGCGGTGGATACCGCCGTGTGTGTGCCATTCACCAATCAAAATCACGTCGGCTTGTTGTAGGGCTGGGGTTAGCTGGTTGACTGAGATGGCTTCACCGGAAGGGGCATGAAGCTGGTAGTCGTAGAAACTGGTTACGTCGTCAGTTGCAGCGTTGGGAGCGGTCGGTGCATTTGAAGCACAGCCAGTAAGCAAGCCTGCAAAAATCAGACTTAGTGTAGAAAAGCGCATTAAAAAGCCTCCAAAAATGTCCGAATGATATTAATGGAGGCTGATAAATGAATCAATGGTAATGAGAATAATTAGCGTTACATTTTATGCTTCATTCTCAGATTGATTCGATTTCTTACGGTAAACGCGCAACATAAAGTCAGCCTCACATTGGAAAAGTGTAGATGACTTTAGCTCTTCGCGAAGCTCGTCGCTGGATTTCCATGCGAATGGTGTCATTTGCAGTAGGTCGAATGCGACGCCGTCTTTTAAGTCCATGGTGTAGTTGAGCTTTTGTTGATGCTCAAGTTCGAACCCTTCAATGTTCTCTGGCTCTTCGTTGTGTAAGCGTATCTCTTGGTAGATACGTTCACGGAACTGGTACAAGTGACGGCCTGCCGGCGTGACTGTGATAACAACACCGTTGTCTTTAATCACACGTTGTAGCTCTTCTGCTTTACACGGAGCGTAGATACGTAAAATCGCGTCTAGAGATTGCTCTGCAAACGGCAAGCGATGGCTTGATGCCACGCTGAAATCGCACTTTGGGTAGCGCTTAGACGCGAAACGAATGGCGACTTTAGAAATATCTAGACCATACACCGTCGCTTCTTCATTTTGTGAATGCAGAGACTGCTGAACTTGGTCTGTGTAGTAGCCTTCGCCGCAACCAATATCCAACAATTGATGGCTTGTGCCTTCGGTGTATTTGGCACATAGGCTTGCCACTTCTTGGCGCATCGGATCGTAATGATTGCCTTCTAAAAAGCGACGACGTGCTTGCATCATCTCTTTGTTATCACCTGGATCTTTTGAGCGTTTGTGGTGCGCTGGCATCAAGTTGACGTAGCCTTCTTTTGCTAAATCAAACTGATGGTTGTTTTCACACTTAAACGTCTTTGCTGTTAGCTCAAGAGGTTGGTGACATAGAGGACATTGATAGTTCATGACGATCTCTGGACAGGAAGTAGGGCGGCAAATTCTATCAAAAAGGGATGCTGCAAGCGAAACAAAAAAGAGCCGAATTATCGGCTCTTTCATCGGTTTTATTGGAGGGTTAGTGGAAGAAATCCACTTGCTGTTTTAAGTTTTGTGCTTGGTGCTGTAGCTCGGTTGCGCTTTGCGATGTTTTAGCGCTGGTATCACGGCTTTCGCGGTTCAATTCGCTTATAGAGTGCGCGTTTGCGGCAATCTCTTGAGAAACTTGAGCTTGTTCTTCTGAGGTTGCAGCAATAGCATCGGCTTGAGAAGCAATGGACTGAACTTGTCCTGCAATAGCTTCCAGCGCGGTGCCTGCTTCTTGTGCTTTATCCAATACTTTATTCGCGTTTTGCTGGCTTTCCGTCATCATGCTTACGGCATTGCTGGTGGAGCCTTTAAGTTTCTCGATGATCTCTACGACATCTTTCACTGAGGTCTGAGTTCGATGAGCAAGCGTTCGTACTTCGTCTGCCACTACGGCAAAGCCACGGCCTTGTTCACCGGCACGTGCAGCCTCAATTGCTGCGTTAAGCGCAAGTAGGTTGGTTTGCTCTGCGATCTCATCAATCATTTTCGTCACGGTTTGGATGCTTTCGCTGTCACGGTTCACTTGTTCGATAGCTGCCGCAGATTGGTCGATTTGGTCGTTTAGCTGAGCCACATCAATACAAACGCCTTCAACGACTTCGAGACCTGATTGGCTATCAGTGTTTGCAGAGCGCACATTTTCGGCAATTTGCTCAACTTGCTGAGCGACAGATTGAGCAGACGAAGCCATCTCCTCAATTGCAGTCACCACTTGCTCTACCTGCTCTTGTTGAAGATCCGATTGCATCAGGTTGCGGTTTGCATCATCCACAACGCTGGTCGAGTTACTTTCAACTTGGTCGCTGGTCGAGCGAATTTGACCAACCAACTCGTTCAGTTGTCCCGCCATATTGGCAACGCCGTTGTTCAAGTTAATAATTTCGTTTTTCGATGCTTTACCTGAAGCAGGAATATCAATACTCACTTCACCTTTTGCCAAACGGTTCATGTAGCCATTCAAAATGGTGAGTGGATTTAATGTTCGATTAAGAACAAGCGTAAGCACCACAAAAGTGGCCGCTGCCACAATTAGAGAAATCGTCGCAATCAGTTGAAGCAAAGCTTGGCTGCCTTTGGTGACTTCATTGATGAAAGTGCCACCCAAGAGTTTCCAGTTCCAACCTGGTACTTGAGTGTAAACTAAGTACTTTTCACCCACGGTGCCTTGGTACTCAAATGGGTAGCGAATTAAGCCACTTTCTTGTTCGAAAAGTTGGTAGAAAGGCTTGTTGCCGTTGTAGTCAGACACTTCTTGAATCGGTGGATCGCTCTCTTCGTGTTTTGGGTGAAGAAGGTAGTGACCTTGGTTGTCTTTTTCGTTATCCAGAATAATGGTGTAACCAGTGTCACCCCATTTTACGCTTTGTAGCGAGCTGAATAGATCTTGGGTTGCGCGCTCAACAGGTAAACCAATGAATGAGATACCGTTGACCTTACCATTCGCGTCTTTTAAAAGTGCGTAGTAGGTGATGTAGCGCTCACCATAAAGTTTGATTTGCGCATAGTAAGGTTGGCCGTTTTTAAGCTTTTGGTAACCGGGGTGGTTAAGCCCCAATGTGGTGCCAAGTGCTCTTTTACCTTGAGGATCTTTTAGTGAAGTAGCGACGCGAATGAAGTCGTTGCCCATTGGAGCGAACAGGGTCGCAACAGCGCCAGTGTCACGAGTGAAGCTATCAACTAACTTAGTATCACCAATCAAGCTTTCGCTGTATTGGGTGATGTTTGGTACTTGGTGGCCTTGAAAGTCGACGTTGTAACTCTCGACATAGACGCCCGCCAAATAACCATTACGGAAGGTTGATTCCAAAACTTCTGCCGTGTGCAGATAAGCATTGAACTGACCTGCAATGGTTTTTGCCATCGATTCCACTTTAGATTGATGTTCTTTCAGCGTGTTTTCTAAAAGTACGTTTGAAGCGTTTTGATAAACAAGCGCAGCAATGCTTGAAAATGCAATAAGCAGACACAGTGTGATGACCAGTTTGAGCTGGAAACCGACACTTTGATTCCGATATTTGTCTAGCATGTAGTGTCTTTCCTGATTATTGATAGATGTTATAAATGTTGTATCGGCATGCTAGCGATTTATATGACGAGTTTTTTTGATATTTATTAAGTTAATTGTCAAAAAATAAGAGCAACCAATAGCTTAGATAACAAATGACCGCTGGCTGGGTGATTTTATTGCAGAAATGGAATGACCAAATAAGGTTGAGTAAGTTGAGCCACCAATGAATTTGATACTAGTGGGCGAAAATTTCATCTGTTTGGTTGAAGCAATAGTAAGGAGCAGCGACTAAAAGAAAGCTCATACCTTCGGCTTTGGTCACGTTTATCCTTGTTTTTTATAGGTATTGTTGGGGCTTTCCAAGCGTTTAATAGAAGCTGATATGACAAAGAAAATCATCCTAGACACAGATCCTGGCATCGATGATGCGATGGCCATTCTTTTTGCTGAAGCCCATCCTGATATCGACCTTATGGCCATTACAACCGTTTATGGCAATGCAACGATAGACAATGCGACGCAAAACGCCCTTTACCTAAAACAGAAGTTTGGTATGAAAGCCTTGGTTGCGAAAGGTGCGGATAAGCCTTTAGTAAAAGCGCCGGTTGGAGCAACGGTTGTCGTGCACGGTGAAGCAGGTTTTGGTGATGTAAAAGCGCCGAGCGCACTGGATGTAAGTGCCATTGATACGCCTGCCTATCAGTTCATCATCGACAGCGTTAGAGCAGAACCGGGAGAAATCACCTTGGTGGCCGTGGGCCCTTTAACTAACCTTGCGCTCGCTTTGGAAGCAGATCCAGAAATCGTTAACTTGGTTAAGGAAGTGGTTGTAATGGGCGGTGCTTTTGGTGAGAACGATCATCGAGGCAATGTTACGCCATTTGCGGAAGCAAACATTCATGACGACCCTCATGCCGCAGATAAGGTATTCACGGCTTCGTGGCCAGTCGTCATCATCGGTTTGGATGTTACGGAAGAGAGCTTCTTTACGGGGCAATACCTAGACCAGCTGCGTGAGGATGCGGGAGAAGTAGGGCAGTTTATTTGGGATGTGAGCCGCTACTATTTGAAGTTTTACTCCGAGAAGGTTGGAATGGATGGTTGCCATGTCCATGATCCTTCTGCAATTGCGTATGTCATTGATCCTAAGCTGTTTACTTTGCGCAGTGGTGCCGTCCGAGTGGTGACTGATGGACCTGCTGAAGGGATGACGATTCAGAAAACGGATCAACGCAAATACATGCACGATGAGTGGAGTGCTTTCTCCGCGCAAAACGTTGGGGTCGGTGTGAAAAGCGATACACTGCTTTCACTTTATCGAGAATCGATTATTCGTTATTCAAAGCGATAACGGAGTGGGGTTATCTGTAATAGTCGATGACTTGCACAGATATTCTCTCGTTGTCTGATTTTACGGGAAGAGTAAAAACATTCGACGCCGGATATTGATTTTGATTGTCGTAGGTCAGCCCCTCAATCTTCTTGAACGGTTTATTTTCGGCATAGAACATCTCAATGCTTATTGCCGTTTTCTGGTTCGCGGAAACTTGGAAGCGGCAGATTCCGGTGGGGCAATAGACTTGATATCGTGTTGGAGACAATTGCTTGTATTCGGCGACGTTCTTTTCGGCTTGTAACGAGACCTCAGTGTTGGCACAGCCAAACAATAAGCCCGTAAGAAGCGATATTGAATAAATGCGGTATTTCATCGTTACACCATTATCTCGACTCGTTTTGGTTGGACTTAGTATGGCATGAGTGATTCTTGTGTTGTGCTTTGGAAATGTAAAAAAGGCCGGGAGAACCCTGTCTCTTGATCACAAGTCTAGTGATCAAGAGACATTGCGAGTTCGTAGCCTTCAAGGATGGTTTGTAGTTTAAA